>JAIRTV010000328.1 GCA_031254675.1 Planctomycetaceae bacterium
AAAGAGGCAACCTATTATGGCAAAGTACGTTTATAGTTTCGGTAAAGACGGAACCGACGGTGACGCAACAATGAGAAATCTGCTCGGCGGAAAAGGCGCAAATTTGGCTGAAATGGCTAAAATTGGTCTGCCCGTCCCATCAGGTTTCACCATCACCACTGAAGTCTGTACCTACTTTTATGACCACGGCAGAACTTATCCCCCTGAATTGCAGGAACAGGTTAACGAAGCCATGAAAAAAATCGAACAGACAATGAAAAAAGAATTCGGCGATACCAAAAATCTGCCACTTCTTGTTTCTTGTCGCTCCGGTGCACGGGAATCCATGCCGGGAATGATGGATACCGTTCTCAATATCGGACTCAATGACAAAACCGTCGAAGTCCTCGCCGAAAAATCCGGCGATCCGCGTTTTGCATGGGATTGTTATCGTCGTTTCGTTCAGATGTACGGCGATGTCGTCCTCGAAATGAAACCAAAAACCAAAACCGATATTGACCCATTTGAAGAACTCCTCGAAAAGAAAAAAGAAAAAGCCGGTGTTAAACTCGACTCCGAATTAACACAAGAACATCTCAAAGAGCTTGTTAAAGAATTCAAAGCCGCTGTCAAAAAACAAACCGGTAAAGATTTTCCCGAAGATCCAATGGAACAAGTTTGGGGCGGAATCGGTGCCGTATTCGGTTCGTGGATGAACGACCGTGCGATGGTTTACCGCCGCATGAATGGTATTCCGCACGATTGGGGGACAGCCGTCAATGTGCAGGCAATGGTTTTCGGCAATATGGGCGAAGATTGCGCAACCGGCGTGGCTCTCACCCGAAACGGCGCAACCGGAGTTCCGGGAATCACCGGCGATTATCTTATTAACGCTCAAGGTGAAGATGTTGTCGCCGGTATCCGACTTCCCAAAAAGATCGAAGATTCGCTCAACAAAGATATGCCCAAAGTTTGGACGCAGTTTGCCGATGTTGCGATGAAATTGGAAAATCATTACCGTGATATTCAGGATATTGAGTTCACAATTGAACGGCAAACCCTTTGGATGCTCCAAACACGCAACGCCAAACGAACCGGTTTTGCTGCGGTTCGTGCTGCGGTTGATATGGTCAACGAAGGACTAATCACACCCGCAGAAGCGATTGCGCGGATTCCGGCAAATGACGTAACTCAACTCTTGCAACCGATTTTTAGCGGAACCGGTCTCAAAGGGAAAACTCCCATTGCGAAAGGAATTAACGCCGGTCCCGGAGCTGCAACCGGACAAATTTGTTTTCAACCCGACGACGCCGAATCGGCTTGGCAAAAAGATAATAACGCCAAAATTATTCTCGTTCGTCGCGAAACAACACCGGAAGATTTACGTGGCATGAAAGTCGCTCAAGGTATTTTGACTTCTTTCGGCGGTGCCGCTTCTCATGCTGCTTTGGTCAGCCGACAAATGGGTAAGGCTTGTGTTTGTGGTTGCGACGGAATTGTGATCGACTACAAAGCCGAAACAATGACTGTCGGGCAAAAAGTATTCAAAAAAGGCGATTGGATTTCTGTTGACGGTTTCACCGGCAATGTCTATGAAGGTCAAGTGCCAACTTCGCCGTCCGAAATCTTGCAAGTCTTGTTTGAGAAATCACTCAAACCACAAGATGCACCGTTGTACCAATGTTTCCAACAACTTATGAGTTGGTCTGATCGTTACCGCAAACTCGGTATTCGCACCAATGCGGATAATCCCAAAGAAGCGGAACGAGCAATTGCATTCGGAGCGGAAGGAATTGGTCTAACCCGAACAGAACACATGTTCTTTGACCGGATTGACGATTTCCGCCGAATGATTCTTTCGGAAAATGTTGCCGACCGCGAAAAAGCACTGGAACCGTTGCTCAAATATCAGCGTGAAGATTTTGAGGGAATTTTCCGTGCGATGAACGGTCGTCCGGTAACAGTTCGACTTCTTGACCCGCCGCTTCACGAGTTTGTACCCCATGAAGCCAAAGAGCAAGAAGAGCTTGCTAAAAAGATTGGTATGAAAAAGGAAAAGATTGCGGAACGAGTCCATGAACTCGCCGAATCGAACCCAATGTTGGGGCATCGTGGTTGCCGTCTTGGTATTGTGTATCCTGAAATTACCCGAATGCAAGCTCGCGCGATTTGCGAAGCAGCAGTCAATGTAATGAAAGAAGGAATTGATGTTCATCCTGAAATCATGATTCCGTTGGTTGGCAACATCACGGAATTTCGTAATCAGGAAAAGATCATTCGGGATACCGCCGCGAAGGTGTTCAAGGAAAGCGGTGTTACGGTTGATTATTTAGTTGGAACGATGATTGAAATTCCGCGTGCTGCTGTTACGGCAGATGAAATTGCTAAAGGCGCGGAATTTTTCAGTTTCGGCACCAACGACCTGACGCAAACAGGACTTGGAATTAGTCGTGATGATTACGGGGCGTTCATCAACCAATATCAGGAATTGGATATTTTCCCAGCGGATCCGTTCCAGACATTGGATCAAGATGGAGTTGGACGGCTTATCAAGATTGCAATTGCCGGTGGTCGCGAAACTCGTCCCGACATCAAACTGGGTATCTGTGGCGAACATGGCGGCGATCCCGCTTCGGTGAAATTCTGCCACAAAGTCGGTTTGAATTACGTGAGTTGTTCGCCTCTCCGTTTACCGGTTGCCCGACTTGCCGCCGCTCAAGCCGCCATTCAGGAAAAGAAAGAAAAAACAACCGCAAAAAAATAATAGTTCGCGGAACACGAAAATGAGATCAATTGGAATTTTCCAATTAGTTCTCCAATTTCCACTTTTTGGTTGGTATCAATTCCTTTTTGGTACCAACCAATTTCTTTTTGGTAAGTACCGATTCCTGTTCGCTTAACGATCAATTTACTTCATCATTTTTTCGTAAATTCGTTCATATTCAACACCAAACACTTCTCGAACAAGATAAGTTAGCGTTTCGTTATCGGCGTTGATGTGCAGCGTGTATTGGCGATGTGTCCAGGTTTCGCTGTGAGGCAAATCGTGAATCGGAGAAAAAATATTAAATTCGTAAAAACCGGCAAATTCTGTTTCACCCGGAAACGAAGAACCATGATTGTACGCACGAACAACCGTGTCCGATTCGCTAAAATACGGCAACTCCTGCATGTCAAACGCAATCAGAGTAAGCGTTCCTTCACGAAAATCAAGCGATCCAAGAATAGGTTTTACACGTTTGCGAGCCACAGTTATCTGGCAACGGCATCTTCCGTCAGTACGCAACAAAGCCGCTGTCGGCAAAAGTCGTAAACGTCCATGCGGCGAAAAACCAAAAAAATCCGTATCAATTGGCGGTTCCGATTCCGGTTCGTCAACCTGTTGAAAAGGAACAACCGCCACCGTATTCAGACCAGCATTGAACATTCCACGAATCTGAAACGAAACCGGATCGTTCCATAACAGAGAATGAATCGTATTGTTCACAAGAGAATTGACAGTGACGAAACCGACAAACGAAACATCCATTTGACCCAATGAAATCGCCACCGCATCGCCAAAAGCATCAAGAAGTTCGTAGTTGTCCAACAAATGTACCGTCCGAATAAGATCAAATTCAACATGATTTCCGTGATCGGTGGATAACTTCGCCGAACGCCGCATTTGTACCGCAAAATGTTGCGATACCGAGTCAATAACAAAAACACCGTCTTGCGGAAAAAATACCAATTGATCTTCGCCACCGTAAGAATTGTAATACCAATCAGTTGCGTTGGCATCAATCGCTTTGACATTGATCAAACCAAAACTGTTTCCGTCAATACCATTGCAAGTACTCGTCATGACATTGCCGTTCCAATCGGGACAAATAACAACACGCCCTCCAATCTGATTATACAGTTCGAGGATTTGCGTTTTCGAACCAAGATAGTTGACAGCATCACGGTAAGACACAAAAGTAAACAGAAAAAAATGAAAATTTCACTGAATAACGATTGAGCATTGCGAAAGATTTACTAGTTTTTATGATTCATCCTTTGTTATGCGGAAGAGCGGTTTCCCAAATTCAACCGTTTCACCGTTTTTGGCAAGAATTGCAACAATCGTTCCCGAACATTCCGCCTGAATCTCATTATAAACTTTCATTGCTTCAATAATGCAAACCGTCGTTTCCGCGTGAACGGAATCGCCGACTTTGACAAACGGCGGAGCGTCCGGTTTGGGGGCGGCGTAAAATGTTCCTACCATGGGACTTTTGATAATCTGAATATTTTTTTCGTCTGGAGGAACAGCGTTTGTGGTAACGATTTCTGTTGTCGGAATTATTGCCGAACCGTAATTCACGCCCGTTGGCAATATTCCCACTGGCGCCGTGATTGCCGGAATTGTTCCATTCCGTTTGAGTTGGATTCGCATATCCGATTGCTGAATATCGAGTTCCGTCAATTCGTTTTCCTGCATCAACTCGACAAGCCGCTTGATACGCCGAATATCGAAAACATCGTTACCACTAGGGGAAGAATTAGCCATGATAGTATTTGACGACGATTTAAATTTCAGTTTGTCAACTTATTAGGACGACCGCGCCCTTATATTTCCGCAATTAATTCGATCTCAATTTTAGCGCCGCGAGGCAATGCCGCAACTTGAACAGTACTACGTGCCGGTCGGGAATTGCCAAGATGTTGTTCGTAAAGAACATTCATCTTGCTAAAATCGGCAAGATCCGTTAGAAAAACAACTGTTTTTACAACGCGATCCCACGAAGTTCCCGCTTCCGCCAAAACAGCATCAAGATTTTTGAGAACTTGTAAGGTTTGTTCTTCAATCGAACCCGCTACAATTTCCATTGTTTCGGGAACCAAAGGAATCTGACCGGAAGTAAACAGAAAACCTTGACTGATAATACCTTGCGAATAAGGTCCAATCGCAGCGGGTGCTGATGGGGTACTAAGTGATTTCATTTTTTACTCGATTTCATCTAGAGCGTTTTGTAATTTGTCTTTTGATTGTGCGCCGACCATTCGTTCAACTACATTTCCTTTGTTGAAAAACAGGAGCGTCGGGAGCATGTCAACACCAAATTTTGCTCCGATTTGTGGAAACTGCGTCATATCAACTTTAACGATTTTGGCATCGCCAGCGTTTTCTTCGGCAAGTTCTTCTAAAATGGAGGCAATCATTCGGCACGGTCCGCAGGACGGAGACCAAAAATCGACTAAAACGGGAATTGGCGATTTCAAAACATTTTGGTCAAAATCAGTTTCCGTCAACTCTAAAATAGATTCCATATTGGTAATTCCTTGTACCAGCACGGGTTAAATGATTAAATAAGTCAGAAAGACACAATGGGTTAAAAATTGGGGAGCGGTACAAATTCACCCCTTTGATTTTAATTTTATGATTGTATTAGTTTTATTGTGTTTGACAAGCCGTTGGGTATCCTGAAAGTGATTGAAAAGCGTAATATCGTTAAAATCTATAGAAAGATAGGTAAAATGAGCAAAAAAAACAAAATATTCTTAATGAAATAATTGTCTTTTATGGTTTTGCACTCTATTTTATTTGTAAAGCATTTCAATTGTGAATTGCTGTTAATTTACCCGTGAAGTCGGAAACATTCGGTCGAAACCGAATTTCTTATCAAGTCGTCGTGTAATCGAATTGGAGAATTTTCTGATGTTCACCGTTTCACATTTTATGAAGGAGAAAAATAGATGAAAAAGTTGTTGACTTTCGTAATTGTTTTTTCGTTGGCGCTTATTCTGCACAGCATGAATGTTGTTGCTCAAGAGTCTGTTGCTGCGGAAAAAAAGTTTGTGCCAACATTAAGTGGAGATAGCGAGGGTGTCGCTCAGAGTGTTGTCACAGAAGAAGTTCCTGTTATTGACGGCAATATGTCGGGATGTTGTGTGCCGGTTCCGTGCCGACCATGTGCGTTCCGTCCGTTTGTTCGTCGTGCGTGTACTCCGTGTGTTGCGACTCCGTGCAATCCTTGTCCACCTTGTGCGCCGCAACCGCCCATTTGTGCACCGGTATCGCGTCCATTGTGTGCTGCTCCCATTCAACCACCGTGTCAAGTCGAACAAACGACTTGTTCTCCGTGTGGCGCCGATGCTTATGGTTACGGCTGCGGTTATGCCGGATACCGTTCCGGACCTCTTCGGAATTTCTTTGCTCGGTTGTTCTCAAGAATGCACAGCGGTTGCGAACCGTATTATGGATATGATGTTCACGAATTTGGCTATGGCGCTAATTGCCCTTGCCATTGTGAACATTAATCAATGGATTGTTGTCCATCATTCAGTTTCGATAAGATTTTCATTTGCCGTCCGGTATTTCAAATAATCCTTGAAATGCCGGTTTTTTCTTGTGGGAACTTCTAAAAACGGTTACCCAAACGAAGTGTTACAATCCACCGAAACGGCGTTTACGTTTTGAGAAATCGTCAAGCGCTTGCGTGAATAACGGCACATCGAAATCAGGCCAACATTTTTCCGTAACCCAGATTTCCGCGTAACTCAATTGCCAAAGGAGATAATTACTAAGCCGTAATTCACCAGCCGTCCGAATCAAAAGATCCGGCTCCGGCATTCCCGAAGTGTAAAGGTGATTCGAAATACAATCTTCATCTATTTTTTCGCATGGAATTGTTTCTTGCACGATTTTTTTAACCGCATCAACAATTTCACCACGTGAACCGTAATTGATTGCCAAACACAGACGAAGACCTTTATTGCCGGCGGTTAATTCAACACTGCGATCCATTTCGTCCAGAATTTCTTTCGCAATACCGGTTCGCCGACCAATAATCGAAAGTTGAATTTCATTTTCCATGAGAGTTGTTCGCTGACTGACAATATATTCATGGAGCAACGACATGAGGAAGTCTAGTTCTGGTTTTGGACGTTTCCAATTTTCGCTGGACAAGCAGTACAAGGTTAATTGTTCCAATCCGCGTTGTGCGCATTCTTCTGTAATTTCACGCACCCGAATTGCTCCGGCACGATGTCCTTCGTAGCGAGGTAAACCTTGCCGGTTTGCCCAACGCCCATTGCCGTCCATAATAATTGCGATGTGCATTGTGATTTGGTGTTGGAAATTGGGGGCGGTGATTGAAGAATTACGAAAATAGGCAGGCAATTCGTTTTGTAACACGCTTCGTCGCTTCGTAACATCATTCCTCAGCCACAACCCGTCTCATTGAATAGACCTAATAGGCTTCGAAAAAACGATGACTCGTGCCACCGGTACCGATTTTGATTTTGACCGGCTTAAAGCATTTTGGACAACGCCCTTCGTAAGCATTGCCTTCGCGGTTGATGTAAATTCGCACGTAAACACCACAACAATTAAATTTGACTCCAATAAAACGACGTTCTGTTCGGGTTGAATTTTCTTCGTTTGAGGCGGGTGTCGGAGAATTTAATACCGGTTCGCTAGACAAATCAAGTGAAAACATGGAATTATAAGTTGCAAAATATTTCTATTTTTTCATGTTCGGCGTTTATTGCCGTACCAAATAATTTGCATTCGGGGACAATATCGATAACCGTGCTGCTCACAAAACGGAACAATCCATGTTGCTTTGTCGGTCATTGTTTTGACATCAACCGCTTGCGGCATCAACAGAACCCGTTCCGCAACCACTCCGCGAAATTGGGTCAAATATTCTTCAATTTCGTCAAGATCATTCGGTGTATCCACAACAAATTTGAGTTGATAGTTGTACCGCAAGATTAAACTTTGAACAATTTCCGGTTTGGAACGATTTTGTTCGTGAGTGCGAGTTCGTTCGGTGTTTGTGTCTATTCTCAAGGGCGTGGAATTGCTGAGTTTGGGGCTAATTGACATCAGATCGCAGAGAACGGGAGCATCGACAATTCCCGATGTTTCAATGGTAATTTGATAGTCAAAATCTTTCAAAATCCGTGTTAATTCGACAATTTCCGGTGATTGCATTGGTTCGCCGCCGGTGATGACCACGTGCGGCAATTCCAACAAAAGAACACGCCCAACAATTTCCTCTGCGGAAAGATTTGCTCCTACTCCGTCATTTTCATTATTTTCGTCGTTTTCGGTTCGATCTTGCTGGGCGTACGGCGAGTCGCAGTAACGGCAACGCAAAGCACAACCAAGTGTTCGGATGAAAATACTATATTTTCCCGTCCAAAGTCCTTCACCTTGTTTTGATTGGTAAATTTCGAGTATCCACATAGCTAATACGGCTTAACCGAAAATTCAAGTACAATGAAATAGAAAATAGTTTGATTTGAATACGGAAAACACTCCGAAAACACAGAATCTTTTTATTTTTCCGTGTTTTTGGTGTTCAAAGGGAGGATCGTTTTTTGCTTGACATCATGAAATCAATCCCAACATTTATTTTATGAAAAATCGACATTGACATCGCGTCGTTGTAATTCTGTTGTTAATTTGTTAATAAAATTTTTGGAGGGCACGCCGGAAATGAGCAATTTGCCGTTCAAATCCAATTCAATCTCAATTTGTCGTTCAAGAGTTGTATTCCATTCGTTTTCTTGCTTTTTGTATCGTTCTGTTAAGAAGTGAAACTGTTGATTCGCCGAACCTCGCCAACGTTGTCCGCAATCTTCATGTTGTCGGTATTCGCCGTCAATTAACACATCAATATATTGCAAAACGGCAACAGCGGATTCTTGCTTCCTCAACTCTTCAAGACTGTAACCAGTATAACACAACACCGATAAATCCGTTAAATTTGTATTCTGTTTGAGCAACATCAAAAATGTTGCCAACTCATCGAGCGGTTGTTGAAATGGTTCACCGCCGGAAAGAGTAATTCCTTCGATACCGATATTATGTTTGACCCAATCAGCGAGTTGTTCCGGCAGGCAAGTTTCGTATTCGGCAATTTCATTCATCGTACCGGCAATACAACCCAAACACCGACGAGTACAACCATGAAACCAAATAACACTTCGTGTTCCGGGACCGAGAACTTTACAAAACTCTTTCTTTCGGGCAACATGCAACATTGTAACTTCTGTTTCTTGTCACGACGAGGTACCGTCATTGTGACTAAATCGCACAAAATTTTGTCATGATTTCGTAAATGATCACAAATTTTGTTGTTATGAATTGGTGATTATTTTTTGTGAAGAGTGTGATTATTTTTTGCACGGATTAGAAGTATTATCCTTTTGGGGCGGTGAAACCGATTTCAACTGCCATGGGACCGAAGTCGGTTTGAAAGGGAATCGTGATGGGTTGGCAGCTTTCCGGAAATCGTAATTCGGTTGATTCGCCGTTGATCACATTGGGCAAACTCAAACTGAGTTTATATTCTTCGAGTTGTGCTTTGGCGTTGCCGGCGATGACATTGGTTAATTCTCCCACTGCATCGAACACATCCGCATCCAACTCTTTCCGGTCTTCCATAAGCATTGCCGACGCACTTTTGAGAGCCAATTCCTTCGACATGGTAAGCACCACGGTTCCCGCAACCACCCCAGAAAGACCAATAATCCCGCTAATCGGATAAAGTGTTTGCGGATTCTTTTTTAGCTGAGGGGCTTCTCGTGTTACTTTGCAACCGACCATTGTTTCAAGTGTTTTGGTGACGGCAATAATAAACGGATTGATAAATTCGACACGAACCGCTAAAGACGATGGCATAATTGTTAAAATCGAATTGAGATTTTTGTTAAAGTGAGGAATGATTGGACACTCTGCAAACAACCAACACGATTATCATAAACAATAATCTTACAAAATGCAACAGGTCAGAAAACAATTTATTACTATTGGTTGCTTCTAATATGTTTGATAGTTTTAGGTTGGTGAAATTTTGTTTTTTTTGCAATGTCGGTCATTATTGTCTTGGTGTTCACTGGGTGGTGCGCGAATCTGGGTAAACAAGTTTGGCAACTTTTCGGCGAAACATTGCTCACCAGAAACGCAACCCAATTCTCAGAAATTCAACTCAAACTCCCAGGAATTGAACTTAAACTCTCAGGAATTGAACTCAAACTCCCAGGAATTGAACTCAAACTCCCAGGAACTGAACTTAAACTCCCGGGAATTGAACTCGAACTCCCGGGAATTGAACTCGAACTCCCAGGAGCTGAACTTAAACTCCCAGGAATTGAACCCGTATTCTCAGGAATCCAACCGGAAATTTAAGTCAATTGCCCCATTTTCACACAAATCGGGAATGATTAGGCGAACTATTTCAGTTAGAGATGGGCAATATTTCGCCGAAGACTTTCACTCAAACATTTTCGGGAACAACATAAGGTTTCCGGTAATTTCGCGTTAATAATTCGTTGGCGGCGGAATTGTCGATGAATTGTTCTTTCGCCGGATCGAAATTCAATTTTTGTCCCAAAACGAATTTCGGATCGGTTAAACCTGGCAAGGCATCGGTTGTATTTTTAACGACATCGCCCAACGCCTTTTGAACAATCGGATCATCTCCAAACGCTGACCGAATCGAATCCAGTGAAGCCGTTTCGCCAAGCCGATAAGAAATATTGCCAAGATGACAATGGGCAGCGGAAAAATGAGCTTCGAGAATATCTGCCCGAAGTTGGCTTCGATCACGATTGCGTACACATTGGACAAAATTCGTGAACACATTTCCTTCGGGTTTTTCGTACACGGCTTCGAGTTTTACTTTTTCTTTTGCCGAATCGTAAGGGAAAAATTCCGAACCGCGAATCATTCCCTGATCCGTGTACAATTCGACTTCGACAATCGGTTGCCAATCGGTTTTCGGTTTAACAAGTCCGCGCGTTTCGAAAAGTAATTGTACATGACCGTAATCGTAAAGACAAAGTTGTTGATTTGGGGTTTGTCCTTGATCTTTGAATCCTTTTTCCGGTTCGTTGACATATCGTTCGCCAAAAGCGACCACGCGCTTTGGCAATGTCTGTTCCGTCATCCAACGACAAACATCAATTTCGTGAACGCCCTGATTTCCGATGTCGCCGCAACCGGTATCCCAAAACCAATGCCAATTGTAATGCACTAAATTCCGATGAAACGGTTGGAGCGGTGCCGGACCGAGCCAAGCGTCCCAATTTAACGTTTCGGGTGGAGTTTCTTCGGGTTTGAAACCGATTGACCAACGCGGTTTGCAACAATAACCTTTCGCAATTTTCAACGTTCCATAGTTACCGCTTTTCAATGCCGCCAGATTGAGAAATCGTTGTGCGGACGAACGTTGTTGTGTTCCGTGCTGGACAATCCGTTTATATTTTTCCGCCGCTTCAACACATTTCCGACCTTCAAAAATATTATGAGAACATGGTTTTTCAACGTAAACATCTTTGCCTGCTTGACAAGCCCAAATTGTCAGGAGTGAATGGGTATGGTTGCAAGTGGCAATAGAAATAGCGTCAAGATTTTTGTCGTCCAACGCTTTTCGAACATCTTGGACACAAATCGGTTTATTCCCGTAATCTCGTTCGACTTTAGCGGCGATAGGTCCATGCAATTTACTATCGACGTCAATCAAAAATGTAACTTCGGCGTCTTTCATCGAGCCAAATTCTTTGATATGACTTTGCCCGCGCCCGTTGATGCCGACAACACCAATATGTAAACGTTCGTTCGCGCCGAGAACTTGACCGGACGCTTGGGTTCCTGAAATGGTGAATGTCGAAGCCATTCCGAGAACAGCCATTGATTTTTTGACAAATGATCTGCGTGTGAGTGTCATAATTGAAATTGTGGTAAATGGGTTCGCAAGTTTTCTAGATTAAATTTTCCGGCTTAACGAAACAACCATTGTTTCATTTAATGTTCAAACCCGAAAACGAAAACCGTATCCGAAATTATTTCCGATACAAACCGAAAACATAACAAGAAATACATTATATCTTATTGCCGTTTAAAATGCCAATACCCTATTTTTTGCCAAAATACTTCAAAAATACGACAAAAGATTATTGTAACCGTTCACGTTTTTTTTGAAAAATTAAATATGGGAACGAATGATTGATCATAAAACTTTTCTGTGTATTCTGTGTTCAATATTTTTTTTGAACACAGAATACACGGAATACACAGAAAAATCAGGTAAACATAAAATAGTAGCGCGAACGGTTACCATCAACTTTCCACTATCAACTATGATGCGTCGTTATAATTGGACTTTGGGCAAAAAGAATTGATACGAAATTATGAGAATGCCGATAGTAAAAAACATTGGTTTTTCTGCGTTATTGCGTAACCTTATCAACCTGTTTTTTCAACTGAGGAATTTTCTAATGCTCAAAACAAGTTTGTCTAGCTTCACCCCCCCCCCCCATCTTAACATTTGAATTAACATCTTGCGAAACGGATTTGCCGAAAACGAATGGTGGTTTGGGTAAATTGTTTGTCAAATTTTGGGGCAATTTGATATTCTTTGTTGCGCTCATGATTTTTTGTTGTTACTCGGCAAAAAATCTAAACGCCGAAGTTTACGAAGTGGGAAGTGGCAAAGATTATGCGAATCTCAAAGAGTTGCAAGAGAGTGTTAATACATGGACAAGCGGCGACAAGATTGTTCTTTTTGGCGATGATGATTCGTTGGAAGCTGCGTTTGATTTTGGCGGGGCAAACATCACCATGAGCGGTTACGGAAAAATTT
>JAIRTV010000360.1 GCA_031254675.1 Planctomycetaceae bacterium
TTAACGCAACAGACGGGTCAAAACCGATAGCGTTGCCGTAGGCATCGAATGCGTAGAGTTCAAGGATTGCGCCGGCAAGATCAGTTAAGACTCTGGTGCTTCCGTGACCGTCAAACGTGAAGTATAACTCTTGTTCTGTATTGTCTTTAACAGTGATTTGACTGATTCGGTTACGTCCGATAATGTCTATTATGTTCGGTTAGCGCAATATTTTTCGCGTTATAACGATTTTAACGAGACAACAAAATCCCTTTTACCGCTACAAAACATGTTTTCTAATCTAATTGTCAAAGATCGAAAATTTATCATATCCACATCTATCGTTTTTATTCATAGAATCAGTGTACATTTAAATCGAAAAAAATCAAGTAAAAATTCCCCGGCGTTCGCGGGGTGGTGTGTTAATTTCGGTAAACGAGGTAGGCGATGTTTCGTCAAGAGATTGCCCACCTAAAAAGAAAGGTCGAATCCTGTCTCGAGGAAGGGTTAGAGAAAAGGTTTATTGATTGATCTTGACCTGATTGGGGCAAATTAGTATTCTCTTGGAAGCAATTTTTTTCGTTTTCTCTCAATTACCAAAATTTCTCTCAATTACCTGAACTGTGCTTCGCGCTATAGAACTTGCTGGATTTAAGAGTTTCGCGGATCGTACCCGATTGGAGTTCGAAGACGGCATTTCTGCGCTTGTTGGACCCAATGGATCGGGTAAATCGAATATTGTTGATGCAGTGAAGTGGGTTCTTGGCGAGCAAAGTATGAAGAAGTTGCGTGGTAACGAAGCCACCGATGTGATTTTCAACGGTAGTGCTGACCGTCCGCCAATGAGTTCCGCCGAAGTAACATTGACTTTCGACAATTCAAAGAAAATCTTCAGTCTTGATACTCCCGAAGTTCATATTACTCGTCGTGTTTATCGCAGCGGCGAAGGAGAATACCTTATCAATCGGCAAGCAACCCGATTAAGAGACATTAAAGATTTATTGAGCGGAACAGGTCTCGGAACGCAAGCGTACAGTATTATCGAACAAGGGCGGGTCGAATCCTTATTGCAAAGCACAACAGTACAACGTCGGGTCATTTTCGAGGAAGCCGCCGGAATTAGTCGGTTCAATGCTAAAAAGTTGGAAGTTCAGCGTCGGCTTGAACGTGTTGAGCAAAATTTGGTTCGGTTGTCCGATATTGTTTCGGAAGTTGATCACCAACTCCGTTCCGCACGCGGTCAAGCGGGAAAAGCCCAGCTTTACCGTCAATACACGCAACGTCTTCAGGAATTGCGGATTCAATCCGGTTTGATTGATTACCATCAACGCGATGCCAAATGTAAAGAACTTCAAACCGAAACCGATTCACTCAATCAAAACCTCAACACGCTCACCGCCGACATTGAAGAACATGAAAAAAATCTCAATCATTTCGTAAACGAAATTGAACAAATTGATCAAATTATTCGGCGTTTTGAGGGCGAAATTGCCACGAATCGGGAGCGAATTGCCGGTGAAGAATCAACAATTGAACTCCAAACCGCCCAAGCCGAAGAACTCCAAACCGAAATCATCTTGCACGGACGACAACTCGTCGAACTCAATGTTCGAAGTGTTGATATTGAAGAGATGATGCACAAAACAAACGACGATATTCGCAAAGCCAAACGTTCCACCGCCGATATTACAGAATCGTATCAAACATTGATTCAGAAAGGCGAAGAGCTGGCTCTTTTTTGTAAACAAAAACAAGACGAAAAAAACGAGCTTCTCAAAGAAAACGAAACCCAAAATCGCCAAAACGCCAAACTTGCCGGTTCGATCAGCGGTCTCGAATCACGATTGGCAACCCTCGAACATAGCAAAGAACAAAATACCAACCGCTTAGAAAAACTTAAACAACAAAATCTCGAACTCGAACAACATTGCAACACGATTCGCGATGTTGTGGACAATTTGGAAGATTCCGTTCACCAAAAACAATCTCAACTCGACGAAGCCAGACAACGGAAAAATAAACGTGTCCAACAATTAACCCAACTCACCCAAGAATTATCAGATCAAAAACAAAAACAAAGCGGAATGCGTGAACGAATTTCCGTGCTGGAAGAATTGATACGAAAAAACGAAGGACTCAATCCCGGAGTGAAGGAAGTGTTGTTGCAATCGCGTGATCCGCAAAGTCCTTTTCGACATGTTTTTGGACTTGTTGCTGATTTGCTTCGTGTTGATGTGGAAGCGGCGTCGCTTATTGAGTTGGCATTGGGCGCGAATGCTCAATATGTTGTCGTATCGCCCAAAGCGGAATTATTCCGGCACGTCGAACGGAATGCGATTCATTTTGCCGGACGTGTTGGTTTTATTTGGCTTGATCCTTCGCAACAAGAAGCTCCGTGGATGAAAGATAAAGGGTTTACGGATCGCCCTGGTGTTCTTGGACGCGCGGATCAATTTGTCAAAGTCGATCCGAAATTCTTTCATCTTGCGCAACGTTTATTGGGACGTACCTGGATTGTTGACAATATTACTGTTGCACGGCAATTGTACAAAGAAAGCGATGACCGAACAAATTTTCTAACTGTTTCCGGTGAATTGCTCACGCCGGATGGAGCGTTGATTGTTGGACCGCCGAACACGTCGTCCGGTTTGATCACGCGCCGAAGTGAACTCCGAACACTCATTGAGCAAATGAATCTTTTGGATACCGAAGTTGCCGAAAAGGAAATTGCGGTTGCGGTTGCCAAAGAACGTGTTGCCGGAGATGAAACCGATGTCGAAGAAGAAACACGAGAACATCAAAAAACCGTAACCGAATACGATTCGCAACGTCTCCGACTTTCCACCGCCGAAGAACGTTTTCGGCAAGGTCAAGAACAGTTTCAACATTTTTTTGACGAAATCGAAAAACTGAATACGCAAATTCATCGTGCAACCGAAGAATTAGAACAAACAAAATTATCACGCGAAGAATTAAATAAACAACTTGCGGAGTTGGAAATCCGGCAGTTGGCAGTGAAACAACAACTCGAAGAGTCGGAATCATGTTACGCCGAACATCAGCGGAAAACAACCAATACAAAAATCGAATTAGCCAAAAGTGAAGAACGACTCGACTTCCTTAAAGAACGCGCTCGGCAATTCGAAGATCATCTTCAAGAACGTCAAAACTTATTATCGGAACATCAACGCCGCAGCCAATTACTCAAGGAACGTTACGACGGAATTTTGTTAGCGATTCTCCGTATTGAGTCGTGTTTGGCAACACTTTATCTCAAAAAAGAGTCAATGATTCATGATGCTGCCGGTTCGTACAAAATTCGTCGGGAATTGACCGCCGGACGCACAAAATCACAAACGGAATTAAAACGGTTACAGCATGAACTCCAAAAAGTACGAACTAAAGTCCATTCCAAACAACTCGAATTAGAACGTTGCAATCAAGAACAAAAAACACTGATTGATCGAATGCGCGAAGATTACGGTGTTGATATTGCAGAACTCGATAATCAAACAACAGAGTATAACAATAACAAAAACAATAAAAATAACGAAACTTCTCTCAAAGATTCTCCTGAAACTTCTCCTGAAGGTTCTCTCGAAACTTCTTCCGAAGATTCTTCCGAGTTGTCTTCTGAGCCGTTCGAAAAAATTCCTGCCGGTAAACAACTTTCAACATTTGACGATTATCAAAAGGAAATTGAAGATTTGCGGACGAAATTGCAACGTCTTGGCAGTGTGAATCTTGAAGCGATTGAAACATTGGAAGAATTGGAAATTCGTTACACAACTCTTTCCAATCAATACAACGATTTAACCGGCGCCAAAAAATCAATCGAAAAAATTATTGAAAAAATCAATGTCGAAAGTCAACAACTATTTGAAGAAACATTTAATGGAGTGAAACAACATTTTCGTGAGTTGTTCCAACATCTTTTTGGTGGTGGTCAAGCGGATCTTGTGTTGGAGGACCCGACAAATATTTTGGAGAGTGGGGTTGATATTATTGCGAAGCCGCCGGGGAAGGAATTGAAAAGTGTGATGTTGCTTAGTGGTGGTGAAAAGACATTGACTTGTGTTGCGCTTTTGCTTGCGTTTTTCCGTTACAAACCGAATCCGGTTTGTATTTTGGACGAATGTGATGCGGCGTTGGACGAAGGCAATATTGACCGATTTGTGAATGTTATTAAAAAATTTCGTACCGCAACACAATTTTTAATGATTACGCATTCGAAAAAATCAATGGCAGCGGCAACAACAATTTATGGAGTTACCATGCAGGAGTCGGGAGTTTCGAAACCGGTTTCGGTACGTTTTGTCGATGTGGACGAAAACGGTAACATTCTCAACGCCGCATAAAATAGAAAACGCTCGGAACGATTCAACAATGAAACTCAAGCGCATCAGGTATCGGTATAGCGTTACCTTTTTTTAGTATCCAACGTGTCGGAAATAATTTGACACTTTATTCCCCAACAATTTTAGATATGCTCTAATCGTAAATAGTGTCACACGCGGATTATTAACCTTGTACTAAATATCCATTATGGTAAAATTTCCACTTGCGTAAACTATTCACGACGCTATTAACTAAAAAATGTATCAAATTTATTTGTTTATTTTCAATAATTAATTATGATTTCGAAAATTACCGGACATTTATCGGCGTTGCATGATGATCGGGCAGTGATTGCTGCTCCACCGTTTGAATACGAAGTTCTGATTCCAGAGTACACGCGGCGG
>JAIRTV010000365.1 GCA_031254675.1 Planctomycetaceae bacterium
AAATTTCTGATTCCCATCAACATGTTCCAGCCTTGCGTTCCGTTTTTGAAATCCCAATTGGTTCGGTTCATTTTTTCTATCGGCGGTAAATCGTAAGAACCAAGCCCGACATCGTTTGGTGCGTAATTGAGCGGAAAACCTTCTGCCGGTTTTTTACAAAACGTTTCGCGAATTGTTTCGAACATTCCGAACCCAAATTCGGCGTTGGGTTCGGCGTAAGAGCCTTCGCCCCATTCGTTGGTCGGAGCCAACACCATACTCTTAATTCCGGTCTTTTCGGCAAACTTTTTGTAATCGTTGCAAATTTTTCGAAAACCTTCAACAGTTCGGTGTTCGATAACTGTTTGCTTGTTTCCGTGCCAAGGACGTGAATCCCAACCGGTTGAGAGATTCGGTAAAAACGGTAATATTCCCGTTTGGTGTCGTGCTTCCCAATACGGCAAACTGGCATTGACAACAAGATCAAAATCAAACCGTAACGAATTTTTTGCTTTGCCGCCATGATGCATAAAATGATAAATAGACGTCATTTCAAAACCGGCATCGGCGAGCCATTGAATATCGCTTACCGAAGTCGAGGCTTCCGGCCATTTCATGGCGATAAAATAAATTCCTTTGAATCCGGCGGCTTTTGCCATTTCATTTGAAATATCAAGAAGCCGTTTTACTCCTTCACCTTGTTTCAATTCTTTCCCTTTTGCCCGTTCAATCGCAGCAATATCTCGATCCATATTTTTCGGACTCCAAATCATCACAACAGGTTTACCGTTTTTCGTGTAATATTCCGGCGTGTTGAAATAATTTTCGATCCAAAATTTTGTTACGGCGCGTTGATCTTCTTCGCTATGACTTCCGGCGGCGTTGTGGTTTGCCCACATCATTGCCCACTTGAACATTGATTTGTACTTGGCTTTTTGAAATCCTTTAATCCAATGATCATTGTGTTGATTCCCTTTGTGCCAGTACCAATCGACGAGATAATATTGGATACCGTTTTCGACAGACCATTTGATTTGCCAGTCGATCACTTCTGGATTTCCTTCGTCGTACCAACCCAGAACCGGTTTACGTTCCGGATATGTATTGTAAATTCTTGCCCATTTTTCCATTTGTCCCCAACCAGGGTAATACAAAGCACCAATTTCATAATCGCTTTGAATTGGTTTCGGTACAGGAACATAATCCGCTTTGGGAAGATTCAGATTTTTCTCAATGCGAACCGGAAACGTTACAGAATTTTTCGTCGCACCAACTCCGACAAATTCCAACATGATTTCTCCATCAAACGGTTGCGATGATGAAAGGTTGATAACGTACATTTTTGTTTCAAACGGTTTCAAATCGGGCAATGTTTCCCAACCGGACGGAGAAACAATCTTTATTCCGGTGGGAAGTGTTGGTTTGATTTTGATTCCGCTGGCTGTTTGTCCGCCAATGTTACGTAATCGTATGGCGAGTGGTGTTGGTTGATTGGTTCGATTGATTGCTTCCGGTTGATAAACTTGTTCGATTTCAATTTCCGGCGGACCTTGCGGGGCATCGGAGACAAGCAATTGTTTAAGAGTTGCTTTGGCTTCGGGATCGTCGCTCACTGTTAATTGAATCAGATGAATTTTCTCTTGTAATATGGAATTGCTCAAACCGTCAATATTGTACCAATGGTTCTGACGATCAGGTTTGAGCGGAAAATGAACCGTGGTTGCCTGACCGGAATTGCCGAAAAAAGTTAATGTTCCAATTTTGCCGTGATCGACGGACATTTCCAACGAAATCCAACCGCCGTTCTCGTCAATATTAACCGTTACGGGTTCACTTTCGATGCCGCCGACAATATTCAATCCGTTGTCGGTTTGTTTTATGTTACCGTTATCTAACGGTTTCCAAATCGGTTGTTGTTTCGTGAAATCCCAAACCGGTTTAACTTCGGGGGCTTTTTGGAAATTCAGATCGACAACACGAATCCAGTCAATTTCATAAAATACGTTATTATAATCATTTGACGAAAGATTGGGAAAATCAATGCGGAATTTAACGATTTTCTTTTCGGTGTTCCAGTTAGGAAAAATCCGAACCGTATGCCATTGTTCGTCGCCGAGAGTACGCCAAACGACATTTTTTTTCGGCGAAAAACCGGCGTATTGTCCTTCGGTGGTGTTGGTGAAATAAAATTCGCCGCGTCCGTTACTGTTTGTTCGGTAACGAAGTTCCAATACCTGCGAATTTGTTGTTGCGAAATCGAGTCCGGTGGCAACCAAAAACGGATCGCTGCCCGACGCCACCGCTCGATAAATTCCATCTTTAATCTGAACATTTTTAAGACAATTGGTTCCGCTCCAATGTTCCTGTTCGCCGTCCTTGTCGAAATTCCATTGTAAAATCGTTTCGGTTTGTGCGAACATTGACGAAACAAGAATTAGAGACAAACAAAATGTGTACAAAATTGTAAGTTTTTTCATAATGATTTTTGAAAGTAAAAAAGTTGAAGTTGAAAGAAAAAAATGCAAGTGAACAGAAATTGTAGGGATTTTCGTGAATTTTCAATTTAACCGCAAAGACCACAAGTTTTTTTTAACCATCTATGTTTTACATTCCTTGTGTACTTTGCGATTAAAATAAAAAACAAAAACTGCTGCAATATTACAAAAATTTGTTAAAAAGTCAATACAACAGAATTGAATTTTCACCACCGGCTGAAGCCGGTGGAATCAAAGTACCGTGAGCTACGGACTGAAGTCCTTTCGCTCACGGATAAAAGTCTT
>JAIRTV010000371.1 GCA_031254675.1 Planctomycetaceae bacterium
TGCGGGTTTGTCAGGTTATTACCGCCAACCAACAGGAACTACTTTTGCTGATATTACAGATGGTACATCTAATACGTATTTACTCGGTGAAATCTCATGGTCAAAAATGGGAGAAACTACTCAACATAATACCAAGTCCTACTTGCAAAGTTACAACGAATCTAATAATGTCTTTATCTTGCCAGCTCGTTCTGTAGTTCGTACTAAACCGATCAACTATTCAAAAAAACGAGTTCAACAAGATCTTTCGTCAGATGGTATTTACAACGAATTGAATTGGGGCAGTAATCATCCCGGCGGTGTTCATTATGCACAAGGCGATGCTTCTGTCCGATTTGTTTCGGAAACAATTAATGTTGATATCTGGCTTGCCACTTCCAGTATGAATGGTAGCGAAAATATCACGCCTTAATATTCCACTGAAAAAATGAGCATTAAATGTGTAACCGTCCCGTGCCGCGATTCAAGGGCGGTACACTTTTTACGTCATGTTTTATGCAACAATATTCTGTTAATTGGTTTGCGTTGCGGTAAAATATATTTACATTTTCTCTCTCTTTTAATACAATTACAAATTTTATGAATAAAACAACAATTATTGGAATTTATTTTCTATTGAGTATTCTTCTGATTGGTTGCAAACCACAAGACGGTGTTACACGTTTTGACCTGTCCGGTTCTGTAACCTATAACGGCAAACCGATTCCAAGCGGAACAATCATGTTTTTACCAGATGTAACACAAAATAACATGGGTTCACCTGGATTTGCTGTTATTGAAAATGGTCAATACAATACCAACAAAAAAGGAAACAGTCCTGTCGGCGGACCACATGAAATTGTCATTGATGGACGCGATGGTGTTGCTTATATTGATTCGCTTGGAGCAAAAGAACCTCAAGGAAAAAAACTTTTTGAACCGTATTCACTTCGTATGGATTTACCCAAAAAATCGCGGGAAACCATTGATTTCGATGTTCCAACTCAATAAGAAAATCGTCTGAAAGTGTTCAAAAAATATTCATCCAGAAAAAATTTTTGTTAATTTCTCACACTTACTTGACATCACTCAAAACGTTTGTTATAAAAATGATTTTGAAACGAGTATTTTTATTAAAATTTTAACTCTTAACCAATCTTAAAATTATGTTACGAATTATTGCTTTTTTTGTATTGCTCTGCTTTGTAAACAATGTTTCAGCAGAACCGTTGAAAATTTACGTTGCGCCAAACGGCAATGACGAAGCCGCCGGAACGATTGACGCTCCATTTGCAACATTAGAACGTGCCAAAAATGAAATCCGAAAACTGAAAGAATCTCAAAAATTGACGGAACCGGTTGAAGTGTTGATTCGAGGTGGGTCGCATTTTTTGCCAAACGGAATCAAGTTCACCGCCGAAGATTCCGGCACAGAAACTGTTCCAATAACTTATCGTGCGTTTCCGAACGAAAAACCAATTCTCATTGGCGGTAAAGGAATCAAAAATTTCGTACCGCATCAAGAAAAAATTGTCAAAGCCGATATGAATGCAGCCGGTGTCGGCAACATTTATTTCCGTCAACTCATTTTCAACGGTCAACGTCAACATCTGGCTCGTTATCCGAATTTCGATTACGATAATCCTTACAGTGGTGGTTGGGCTTACGCTGCCGGCAAACGGATTCCAATGTATCAAAATATTGAAAACGAAACAAAAAACGAATTTGATCTTGAGGAAAAAGATTACCGGAATTGGAAAAAAGCGGACGAAATGGAAGTGATGGTTTTTGCACGATATAATTGGTGGAACAATATTTGCCGTGTCAAATCAATTGATCCGGCAACACGTCATGTTGTACTTGGACAAAATGCTTCTTATCCGATTCGTCCCGGCGACCGGTTTTATTTTCGCAACGTTTTTGAAGAACTTGACGCTCCGAGCGAATGGTATCTTGATAAGGAAACGAACATATTATATTTCTATCCGCCGGATTCATTGGAAGGTAAGGAAGTTTTTGTTCCGACAACGCGAACAATCTTGAAACTCGAACAAGGCACAACCGATTTGATTTTTTTCGGGTTGACGTTTGAATGTTGTGAAGGCGATGCGATTCAGATTCTTGATTCGTCACGTTGTCGGATTGAGGCTTGTACGATTCGTCATGTTGGCGATTATCGTGGTTGTGGAGTTGGTATTTTTGGCGGTTACAATAATATGGTGTATGGTTGCGATATTCATCATACCGGTTCCAATGGTATTTCGTTGTCCGGCGGTGACCGGAAAACATTAAAACCGGCGAATCATGTTGCAGAAAATAATTACATTCATCATGTTGGGGTTTATTACGCACAGGGAGTTGGTGTTTCTGTTGGTGGTGTTGGTCAGCGTGTGGCTCACAATTTAATTCACGACGGTCCCAGAATGGCAATACAGTTTGGTGGAAACGATCATGTTTTCGAGTATAATCATATTCGTCACACGAATCTTGAAACATCGGATACGGGAGCGTTTTATACTGGTGGACGCGATTGGATTACGTCACGTGGTTCCGTTATTCGTTATAATTTTATGCACGATATTTTGGGATTCGGTAAAGATCACACGGAAAAATGGATGTCACCGTATTATGCTTGGGGTGTTTATCTGGACGATAATGCCGGTGGTGTTGATGTGATTGGTAATATTGTGTTACGTTGTCCGCGTGCGGGAGTTCATCTTCACAACGGACGCGATAACCGAATCGAAAATAATATTTTTGCCGATTGCGATTTGCAACAGATGGAATGTAACGGTTGGACAGAATCGAGTCGGTCATGGACGGATCATTTTCCAACAATGGTCAAAGGTTACGAATCAATTGCCGAGGAGCCGGCTTGGCAAAATAAACGCAACATAAAACTTCATCCCAAAGATGCGATTTTGCCGAACAAAATGATTATGTCCGGTAATGAATTTGTACGAAATATTATATTTTATCAAAATCCGTCAGCAAAATATGTTCGTTTTAGTACGTTTTCTTACGAACACAATACCGTGGATCACAATTTAATCTGGAACGGCGGAAATCCAATTTTGACCAATGTTAAAGTTGCGGGCAAAATTATTGGTGAAAATATTGCGCCGAATTTCGGTTTCGAAAATGGAGAACTCGGTAAAATGCCAACCGGTTGGGGCTGGCAAATCAATCCCACCGGCAAATCAGTTATTGTTACCGACGAAACACAACACGCCGAAGGAAAACAATCTCTGCGAATTGATGCTAATTTTCTTGAAGATAAATCACGTGACAATTATCCATTGACCTGTTCTCAACAAATTCCGTTACAACTCGGTAAAACGTATCGTTTAGCCGGAAAATTCAAGGCAACGCAAACAGATTCGTCGATCAATTTTCATGTTCATTATTGGGAGTCCAACAAGGGATTTTGGAGTCATCGAGCGAGTGATGCCAAAATTGGTACGGAATGGATGGAGTTGGAACGGGTTTTCACAACACCTAAACCAGGTGATTCGGATTATGTGGACGGCATGAAAACATTCCGAATCACGATTGGTTACAAGGGTAAAACCGGTTCTGTGTTTGCCGACGAGATTTCGTTGTGTGAAGTCGAGATGCTGAACGAATGGGAATCTTGGCAACAAAAAGGAATGGATCTTCATTCGGTTATTGCCGATCCGTTGTTCGAAAACGAAAACGATATGATTTCGAACAAAAAATATTCTGATGTTAAAGGATTCCTGTTACGCAGTGATTCTCCGGCGTTAAAACTTGGCTTCAAACAAATTCCGGTAGAAAAAATCGGTGTTTATTCTGATCCGCGTCGGGCATCGTGGCCTATTATTGAAGCCGAAGGCGTCCGTGAAAAACCGATCATGTTCCATTGAATTATTACGCAAAAATTTTTTAAAAGTCAAAAGTTCCGCTTGATCTTTTTTTCCGTTTCACATAAACCATGAAACTTAACCAATTGCGATACATATTTTGCCGTGTTGTTTTTCGGCAGATGTTTCGCAATTGTTTTGCTAAAGCCTTGTAAAGTAATTTTTGTAAAATAAAGAGAATGACGATGGAAAAGACGCCATATTCGGACAACTCTCATCCGTGCTATCACGAATTAACAATACAAAAAACTAGAGAAAAAGTCTAACGAAGTTTTCCAAACGAAAACTTCGTTTATTCTTCAAAGAATCCGATGCGTAACATTTTTATTTCGATTGTTCTTTTATCGTGCTTTTTTTACGGTTTTTCTCTTTGGGGAAATGAGACGCCGCCGAATTTTCTGGTTGTTCTTGTTGACGATCTCGGTTATGGTGATCTTTCCTGTTACGGCAGCCCGAACCTGAAAACGCCGAACATCGACGCCTTAGCTGCGGAAGGCATGCGGTTCACTCGTTTCCGAGCCAACTGCTGTGTTTGTTCGCCGTCTCGGGCTTCGTTGCTGAGCGGCATGTATCCTGATCGTACCGGTGTGCCAGGCGTCATTCGAACCCACGCCGACAATTCCTGGGGTTATCTTGCGCCAAACCTAACTCTGCTTCCGGCGGCACTGAAACAATTCGGTTACGACAGTGCAATCATTGGCAAATGGCATCTCGGATTGGAAACTCCGAATACGCCGAACCTTCGCGGCTTCGATTTTTTTCACGGTTTTCTCGGCGACATGATGGACGATTATTACCATCACCGTCGGCACGACGTCAACTACATGCGTCACAACGAGGAAACGATTGATCCGAAAGGACACGCTACTGACCTGTTTACCGATTGGGCTTGCCAATACATTCGGAAACGAAGCGACGAAAAAAAACCTTTCTTCCTTTATCTTGCCTACAACGCCCCACACACGCCGATTCAACCGCCGCCGGAATTTTTGGAACGTGTTCAAAAGAGGGAACCCGATCTTGATCCGAAGCGAGCGAAACTCGTTGCACTGATAGAACATCTTGACAACGGTGTTGGCAATGTCTTGAAAACGCTGGAGGAAACCGGACTTTCGAAAAATACCGTTGTCATTTTTACCAGCGATAACGGCGGTCAGTTGGATGTTGGCGCGTTCAACGGACAACACCGAGGCGGCAAAACGCAGATGTACGAAGGCGGTTTGAAGATTCCGTTTCTTGTTCGCTGGTCGAACCGAATCAAAGCCGGTTCCACGACGGAAACTCAAGGCGTTTTGATGGATGTTTTCCCGACGTTGCTCGAATTGGCTGGGGCTCGAATCAACACCAAAGGTCAAGCCGACTGCTTTACACAGCGAATCGACGGATTGAGTTTGTGCGGAGTGATGCTTGGAGAAAAGGAATCGTTGCCGGAGCGAACCTTGTATTTCGTCCGTCGCGAAGGGGGACTCCCGTTCGGTGGGAAAACAAGTAACGCATTCATTCGGGGCAATTGGAAACTTGTACAAACGACGCCGTTTTCGCCGTTGGAATTGTTCAATCTTGCCGACGATCCTATGGAAACGCAAGACCTGAAAACAAAAGCGCCGCAGGAATTTCGGCGATCAATTCAAGGCATGATGCTCAACATTCAAGAAGGCGGTCGCGTGCCGTGGCAAGCGTCAACAAACAAACCCTAAGAAACAAATGACACAATATCATATTAAAAAATTACAATTTTTTCCAAAAGATGTTTAGGAATTTTTTCTGATTATTTTTGAAAATTAAAAAAAATTCTATTGACATTCGGCAATATTTTGCGTAAACTCTGAAATTAATGCGATTGCGATACATATTTTTGCCGTGTTGTTTTGCGGCGAATGTTTCGCAATTATCTTGATAAAACCTTGTAAAATAAGGAGAATAACGATGAAAAATTTCGTAAATTGTTTGATTGGACTTTGGGCAATGTTTTTAGCGAAAAGTCAAATGTTAAACTTGATAATCTGCGTAAAGCAGGGGGGGGGGGGGGTTTCGGGAGTGGAAAGTTGAGAACGGATAGTGGAGAATGTTCGGTTTTTCGACGTTATTCTAAAAACTTCCTATCTCTTTCGCATTCTTTGCGACTCGGTTTTACGTTGGTCGAACTTCTTGTCGTGATTGCA
>JAIRTV010000427.1 GCA_031254675.1 Planctomycetaceae bacterium
GCGCCTTGGCCGGCGCAAAGGGCGGCTTGGCCGGCGAAAACGCCGCATTTGCCGGCGCAACCGGCGCCTTTGCCGGCGCAAATGCCGCATTTGCCGGCGCAAATGCCGCATTTGCCGGCGCAAATGCCGTATTTGCCGGCGCAAATGTCGTATTTGCCGGCGCAAATGGAGCATTTTCCGCTGTCGGCAATTTTTCAATTGTTGACGGTGGGCAATCTTGGTGGGCAACTTTTCGCCGAAAGGTTGCAACGCTTGATTTGGTGTTCCGGTTTCCGTCCGAACACGGAGGCAAGTTGGTTTCGGCGGGAATTTCGATCTGGCGTAAAAGAGAGCAAACCGATTGGCGGGAAGCACGACAACAATTACCGTTTCCGCAATAACCACAATGCTCAGAACGAACATTCTTTTCCGTATTGCGACGAAACGGTTTTAACATTGCCCAAAAATACCAACTTATCGCAATAAAAGAGACGGTTGCAACAATGACTCCCAACATAGTTTCGACGACTTCCTGATAGACAAAGAGACTTTCACCAAAAAAAAACAACCTATTATTTTTCGGCGAAAGTCTTTATTTTTGATGGAACGGATTAAAATTCTTTTGTTTCGCCTGGAATGGCGGTGTGATATTTTCCGTTTTCGTCGGGTTTAACGGGCGCTTCGCTTTCGAGCGTCCAATTTTCAATGCCGGGCGCGAGTTCGTAAGTTGAATTCCAACACGTGTCATGCGACAGTTCCAAACCGGAATCAACCGCCATTCGCCCCATAATTGACGTGAAAGTTGCTTTGACACCGCGATCAATTTCATTCCACGCTTTGTTTTCCCGAATCGCTTGGAAGAGTCGGTGGTGTTCTTCTTGGTACGAATCACAACGATCAGTTTGAGGTTTCCAGACAATATTTTCAGGAACTTCTTTGAATCCTTTGTAAATGGCGGGGTTGTTCACTCCTTCCCCAACCACCGCACAACCCTTGGTTCCATGAATCACAGCACGGAACGAATGCCATGCTTTTGTGATTTGCCGGAGTTGCACCATCATCTTCACGCCGTCATCGAAACGGTATTCGTAAGCACAATGATCATACATTTGATCATTCGCTTTGCGGACTTGACGACCGCCTTGCCCTTGAACGGAAACCGGTTGTTGTTCGCCACGCGCCCAACAGCAAATATCAATATTGTGAATCATCCAATCAACCATATAACTTCCGTTGCCCCACGTCCAGTTTTGGAAACCAAGCAACTGATTTTGAAGCGGTGTCAGGTTGGGGTTGTGAATAAACGGAAACTCCGTCTGCAAACGATAAACCCAACACGCAATCACCTCACCAATCGCGCCGTCTTGAATCGCTTTAATCGTTTCCTCCGTACGCCAATAATGACGATTATTCAAACCAACTGCCACTTTAAGATTTTTCTGTTTGGCAATTTCATTGGTCGCGAGAATCTTCTTGCAACCCGGAGTGTCAACCGCCAACGGCTTTTCCGCAAACACATGAACACCCTTTTCAACGGCGTAAGCAAAATGAAGCGGACGAAATGCCGGTGGTGTTGCCAAAATAACCACATCGCCAGGCGAAAGAACATCAATGACTTTTTTGTAATTGTCGAGATCGCCAAAAAAATGATCGCCAACATCCAATTTAGGAGCGGCAAATTCATCTTTTTGGAGAAATTCGAGAACATTTTTAGCACGATCAACAAAAGCATCACCAATAGCAACTAATTTGGTGGGACCTTGTGTGTGTAGGGCTTGACTGACGGCGCCGCGACCACGACCACCGCAACCAACAAGACCAATTCGAATAGTATGATCTTCTGCCGCGTGAACTTTAGGAATAGTAATTCCCGACAAAACAGCACTCGCAGCAACTGTTCCGGTAGCAAGCAAACCGGAAGTCTTCAAAAACTCACGCCGTGAAGACGACGTGGACATCGGATGAACTGGTGTTAATGACATAATTGGACTCCTAAACTTGTTAAAGTACCAAATCAAATAATTGAGTAACATCACCAATAATGTTACCCAGCTGGTGTTACGCAGCAACAGAATATTATGATTGTTTTCCGACTCTTTTGCAAGCAAGCCGATTGGGTGTTTCAAATAAAAATTCCGTCGATCAATTACAAAGTTCTCTGACAAGTTTCCAACTATTTTGCGAATTGGAAACAATCAAATTTTGCCGGACTGAGTTCTTGCCGGACTCCTTCTTTGGTGATTGCAGTATTGAAAACAGAAATGGCTTCAAGCCCCCGAATCTTGCCAAGACTGTTCAGACAAGTATTGCTCAATGTGTTATCGTTCAGGTTCAGCTTACGAAGATGGCGAAGCGGAATTAACGAAACAAGACCATTGTCGGTAATTCTCGTATTCGATAAATCCAGCTCGCGAAGCTCTGTAAATACCCGAAAAATCGGCAATCCCTTGTCGCCAATTTTTGTGGAAGACAAATTAAGCGTTTCTAATTCTGCTAACGGTAAAAGATACATTAAATCGCCGTTGTCCATGCCGGAATGACTCAAACTCAAAGAACGTAACGAAATAAGCGTTCCAATCGCGTCGATTCCGTCCACACTCGCTTGAATTCCATCAAGATTCAACTCCTTGAGCCCCTTCAACGTCCGAATCAACGACAATCCCTCAAATGTCAATTCGTTTTCCGCCAGATTCAACGACTCCAACGAAGTCAGTGTTGTCAATTTGATAAGATTTTCGTTTCTCAATCCCGTTCGAGAAAGATTCAAATGTTTGAGCGTTTTCAAATTACCCAGTTGATTCAAATGCTCGTCCGTCAAACGCGCAAAACCGGTAAGATCAATTTTTTCAATAATTACCGCGTCGTTAAGATTTGGCACGGGTTTTTGCGAATCCAACGCCAATACCGTATCACCACGTCGAACAAAAATTGTTCCATGAGCATCTTGTAATACCCATCGAAACAATCGGTTCATTGAATCCGTTTCCATTAATTTCGGCAAATTTTCTCTCGAATCATTGGCGATCATATTATTGTTATTATCACCGGATGAATTATCGTCTGATAAATTATTGTCCGACAACAGATCGTTTGAATTTTGGAGTTTAAAAACTTCTTTTAGACGGTTTCGAATTTCCGTTTGCTGAATTTCCGCACGTAATAAATCGTAAGGTGCGTGTGACATTTTTTCCGTCAACGCAATACCATCAAACCATACTGTTGTCCGATTCGACAAAGGTGTTAAACAAATTTCAATACGATCAATCGGTTTTTCGTTCAATTTTATTTTTGAATCTTCGACATTGAAATCGGCAATTTTTGAACTTTCGAAATGGTCGGTTCGTTTCCAAAAGGAATCTCCGGTTAAAGGAAATTCAACCGGAATAAATGTTCCACACGCATCGTAAAATAAAGCGTTGCAATATCTCGGAGAAACCGTTTCAAAATCAATGTGTCCAGACGAATAAACAAACCGGATTCGGAATACACCGATTTTTCCAACATCCACATCGTTTCCAATTCGCAATAATTCGGTCATTTCAGGAAAACGAATCGAAAACGTAAAATATTCCGCCTGTTCCGGTATGATCAGATTATTGTTCACAACATTTTTATCAGCACAATCAAAAAACGAAACGGTTATCGGAATTCGTTCCAATAGAGTTATTCGAAACGATTTGTCGCCGTAAAGACGTTTGATGGCATCAAACGCCGCATAAGAATGAGTAACAGTTATTTCGGGAAAAGTCAGTTGGTCAAAAAGATTTTCCGTCCAGTCCGAACCAAGCATAATCGGTTCTTTCGCCGGAATTGTCAAATTTTCCCTATCGAAAATCGGCATCGTTTTGGGAGAACGATCATTCGGAAATTGCCGGAGATGTTCTTGCAATTTCATTTCCTGTTCGTTAAAAAATTGATGTTCCGCTCTGTAAATTTGGGCGTTTCGAATAACGTTTTTCCTGCGAATTTCTGTTTCGGTCGCCTGCCGTACAACTGTTTGAATCATGTTGTCGAGATCGTTCAACTGTTGTTCCGCCGTCAATTCGTTCCGCTCCAACTTCGTATCATGTTTGCCAAGAGTTACGATAAAGGCGTCTATTGATTCTCCGGCTTGATTCCATAATTCGAGAGAACGTAATCGTAATGTTTCCGATTCGATTTCGTCTTTTTTTGCTTCGATTAACGTTTGGATTTTCTGTTTTGTTATCTTTTCCAATAACGCCGGTCGCGGATCAGGATTGCGCCAATCAATGTAAAATATCAGAAAAATTATCAGTCCAACAAAACTCAAAAAAATCAAAGCAAGACTTCCACGATAAAGTAACGATGAATTCTTTTTTGTTTCGGGTTCGATTTTTTTATTTTGTGTTTTGTTTATTGTTGGCGGACTTGGCGGTGTTGGTGGCGGCGGCAATTTTCCATTTTCCTGCTGTTTTTCTGCGAAAACGTAGGCAAGAATTTCCAGATCGTCGGGATCGGTTGTTGGTGAAACCGACAACGGCGGAATTGACAGCGACGGATTCGACAACGGTGGATTTGACACCGGCGGATTCGGTAATGGCGGAATCGGTAACGCCAAACGGGACGGAATTGGTAACGGTGGCGGTTTGACCGGAGCAATATCTTCACCAATTTTCGGGACAACAATAGACGATCTGCAACCGGTACACATCATCTGATGACCGCCGAACCGATCACTAAAGGTGTAATGTTTTCCGCAAACAGGGCAATCAAAAGTAATCATTGATTATCTGATTTATCTGAGAGTTGCGATTCCGCAAGTTCGGATTCTTCGGACTCGGCTTCGTCTTCGATTCCTTCAAACTCCGGTTTATCGGAGGAGGTGAACCGACATTCGGAGAGACTTCGAAACCATGTTTCCTGATGTTTGGCGAAATTTCGTGTATTTTGTTTAATCAGATCAACGGCTTGCCCATATTTTAATTTGCCGTCAAGATAGTCAAACAATTCTTTATAACCAAGAGCCTGACGTGCGGTTTTACCAATGGGAACTTTTCGTTCTGCAAGTTGACTGACTTCATCAAGAAAACCTTCGTAAATCATTTTATCGACACGTTTATTGATTCGAGCGTACAAAATATCGCGTGGTGTTTGCAAGACATAGACTTGACATTGTGATGCGGGAGTTCCGACTTCGAATTGTTTTTGAAACGAACTAATAGGTTTTCCGGTTTTTTCATAAACTTCCAACGCCCGAACAATCCGACGAATATCATTAGGATGAAGCCGTTTTGCTGTTACGGAATCAACTTTGTTCAGGAGTTGGTGTAACATATCCGGCGGATGTCCTGCCATTTTTTTCTGAAGTTGACTCCGAAATTCAAAATCAGCCGGCGGTCCCTCGAAAACACCACGCAACATTCCTTTGAGATACAAAGGCGTACCACCAACAAAAAGAACATTTTTACCGCGAAGTTGAATTTCATCAATTTTATCACTGGCGTCGCGAACATATTGAGCCAACGAATATTCTTCGCTGGGATCAATAATATCGATCATGTGATGTGGAATTCCTCCGCGGTCTTCGGGAGCCACTTTTGCGGTTCCAACATCCATTTCGCGGTAAATTGCCATTGAGTCAAGCGAAATAATTTCCGCGCCAAGTCGTCGTGCTAAATTGATGCCGGTCTTACTTTTACCGCTTGCCGTCGGACCGGTCAAATACCAACACGATAATGTCAATCTGCGAAATCGTTCCAGATCCAATTCGTCCATGCAATTATTCCTTTATCCCTTACACGAAGTAAAATTTTAGTAACTATTTGTAAAACAACAGATATTGATCATTTTTTAGGTTTGTTCCCAAACGGTGAGGTTATTATTATACCTAATTTGTTGGTTTTCAACCAGAGGGAAGAGTACACGGTTCAAAGATGATATCGGAAATAGCCTTTGGGAAAATATTGTGATCAAAAAAGACAGCGGCTATCAAGGAATCGAAAATTACACGCGAAAAGCATGATACCCATTAAAAAGCCCAAAGGAAGGAAACTATTGGAATTAGAAAAAGCGTCCAATCGCCGATTAGCAAGAAAGCGGGTCGCTATGGAACACGTAAATCGAACCGTTAAAACATTCAGTATCTTCAAAGACTTCTACCGAAATCGACGGAGAAGACCACCATATTTGAACAACTCTCTTCTGTGCTATCACAACAAATTAACAATACAAAAAATTTAGAGAAAAGGTCTAATTCAAAATATCGCAAAGCTTTGTTTTGGTTGGCAATTTGTATTGGCAATTGCCAACCAAAAACAGAAGCAAAGTTATCTATTGGTAACTTTTTTTAAGGCATTTCGACCGACACACTATCTTGGGTATCGCTCAATCGGGTCAATGCGGTTGGACTGGCGGTAAAGGGAATGGATCGGACGCTACCATCTCCGATACCGAAGTTAACGACTCGCGGATGCCAACTACTAATACTTCGACGCCATGCCGTATTTGTATCGTTCGGGTCTTTGACAAGTAAACCGCCGGTAATGGTGTTACTAATAAGCCGCCCCACATGAAGCTGACCGGCTGCGGCGTCGCTAGAATGTAAGTAACTACCATCCCACTTGTGGGCATCCGAAGCGGGATCAGTTTCATTAACGTCAACCCAACCAATAGCAATATGTTTTTCGGCAAAGGTTAATTGATTAGAAGTTCCATCTGTCCAATAAGCCATAGAATCTCGACATTTCCAGGAAGTTCGATTTGTTTCCGTAACGATAGCAATACGAAACGGTCCTCGGTTCCTACCAAGGGTATCAGCTGTATCATGCCCTGTTCCGTCTTGCGTTGTTTGATAACATTCATGAAATGTCGTATCACTATTGGTTAAACCGTGAGCGGCGTAATAATCGTCAGCTGGTGTGATAACGACACAATAATCGCTACGTGGTCCTCGTTCCGGCGAGTAAGAACTCAATGAAGGACTTCGTCGGGTTGGACATTTCATCATGGAAACGGAACCGAATGCTTTTCGAGATTCGTCATCCATATCCGGTGTACCGCGTCCGGCAACACCTTTCCACCAGGATGGACCGATCATGTAACGATAGGAAATGGTGGAATTGGTACCCGTTCGTGAAACAATCTCTTGATAGAGAGTTTGTTGTTCGAGAAACGGATAAAGCACACAAAACACCGAAGGATAAGCATTTCCAACGGAATAAGGTGGTAACGTATCTCCGGTTTCGTGAAAGTTGTGGACGGCGAGTCCTAGTTGTTTGATGTGGTTTCGGCATTGTGACATTCGCGCTGCTTCCCTGGCAGCTTGGACTGCCGGTAACAGTAATGCAATTAACACGCCGATAATTGCAATAACCACGAGTAATTCGACCAATGTGAAACCAAGAAATGAACGAACTTTCATAGTTTTTCTCCTTTAAAATGAGAAATTGAAGTTTTACAGATTACATAACAAATAATCTGCTTTGTTGCAAAGTGGGAAAACGTAACGCCGAGAAACGGCAACAGA
>JAIRTV010000519.1 GCA_031254675.1 Planctomycetaceae bacterium
TAAAACCTCATTACCTCATTATTCGTGTTTAATTTTTTTAACACGAAAAGAGATTTTTATATTAGCTTTCGTGTGCTTCGTGATAGTTCGTGTATTTCGTGTTTAAAAAAATTAATTAGGTAATGAGGTTGGTTTTTTGTAACTTTGGCTACTGAGGTTGTTTTGTAAGAAAATTAGGTTGAAAATGAGGTTCGTCAAAAATAATTTCGCATCGTTACAAAAATTTTCACTGATATATATCACTTAGAGACAAATTAGATTACAAGCGAATTTGTAGTGGTTTTTAGAAAATCCTTGATTTGTCTAACGTGTCCCTAAAAAATGATAAAATGCTATTGTGTTTATTTTGGTTTTTTGTTATCATGCCGAACTTCATGTTGGTAATATAATAAATTACTGACATTCATAATAACAGGCAAATGTGAAGTTGCAATCATTATCAAATTATAATTGATAATGTTGTAACAATTTTTACGACAATTAACAAAATTTAAAAAAAGGTTTTAAGGATTTATGGCGAAGAAAAAAAATAGTTTCGATCCGTTTAAGATATTCAGAAAAAATCAAGTGGCATGGTTAGCCGCACTTGGCATTTTAACAATGGTATCGTTTATCATTTTACCGGCAATCATGCAAATGATGCCCGGCGGCGTAAGCTACGAAGGACAACAAGGCGGCAATATCGCAACTACAAGACATCACGGCAAAGTCGATCCGCAACTACTCGATAACTTGAGAAGAAATCATGAAAATCTCGCACGATTCTACAGCGGACTTTTGAGAGAAATAATCGGCGCAAACCCATCCGTTCTAACTTCACAAGCACAACAAGCACGACTCGCTCTCCTCGCAACAAGAGCCGACCAATACGATAAACAAATTAGCAATGAAGAATTGATTAACCGTTGGATGCTCGCGCGTTACTCCGAAGATCAAGGAATAACCATAAACTCAAAGATGATCATCGAACAACTAGGAACTATCACCGCCGATCTACTCACAAAACAAATTCTCAGCCAAGTAATTGAAGGACTAAACTTGTCCGAACAATATGTTGAATACCTCTTGTCCGAAGAAATTCGATACCACCAAATATTCTACATGTTTCTACTCTCACAAAACGCAACTCTACCAGCAACAAAATGGGAATGGTTTCAAAGACTCAATAAAAAAACTACGCTCGAAGTTGCAGCTTTGCCGGTTACTGCGTTTACTGATAAAGTCATTGAACCGACAAACGCACAAATAAAACGATTCTTTGACGAAAATAAAAAACGTCAATTCGATCCAACATTGCCCGATACCGGTTTCACTTCGCCAAAACAAATTGCATTCAGTTATATTCGCGGCGTTCCAAGCCAAAAAATGCTCGACTCTATTACTAAAGAAGACATTGAAAAATACTACGCAGAAAATAAAGAAGCATTCCGAAAACCATTGCAACCCAAAAAAGATCTGCCCGAATTACCCGGTATGTCGCCCAACAACTTCCAAATAAACGAAGCAATCCCAAATTTCAATCTAAACCAACCAACCGGACTCGGTAATATCCGAAATAATTTGTCCGGACTTGGAATATTAAACGGAAGCGGAAATAATACACCAACTACACCAACTCCAGAAACACAACCAGAAATCCAACCAACCGAACAACCCGCTGAAAATAAACCAACAACAGATAACGAAAAAAATGAAAATAACAACGAAACAAATTCCGCACTAAATATTCGTTACAATAATTCATCAAAACAACACGGTGTAAAATTCGTTTCATTCCAAAACGAACCAACAACCGAAACAACCGAACCTGTCGCTAGCCAACCCACAGAAAAAATTGACGAGACCGCAGAAACAAAACCGGTTGATGAAAAACCAGCGGACGAAAAAACAACAAACGAAAAACCTGCTGATGAACCGGTTGATACGAAGCCTGAAACAGAAAAAGCAAGTAATGATGAATTGGATATTTTGTATCGACCGCTTTCGGAGGTGGAAAATGATATTCGCCGCCATTTGGCACAGGTAAAAATTAATGAGATTCTTACAAAAATTGAGGACAAATTACGTGTGCATTATGACATTTACCGAAAATATATTGATCAAAAAATGGAGAACCCAAACGCAGCAATAGTCGCACCAGCAAAACCTGATTTTTCAGCAATAATTGCAGAACACGATCTTGAAGTCGTATCAGAGGAATTGGGTACGATATTTGACATAATGCATCGCTCTGAATTTGTTCGTGGAGAAACAGAACGTATGTTTATTGTTAATTGGTTTAAAGGACGACCATACGAATATCAAGCACATAAAATCGGTAACGATTATTCGCAAATTCTTATTTGGGCAACCGACTTCAAAAATGAAATCACACCAGAAAATATTGATGACAATACAACCTTACGTGAGACTGTGATTAAGCGTTGGAAGGAAGTACAAGCACGCGATATTGCGTTTAAAGCGGCACAAGAATTCGCAGAAACCGCACGAAAGGCAAATGAACCGCTCAATGTTGTTTTTGCATCGAAATCTGATTTGTTATCTGTTACGGAAACAGAGCCGTTTAGTTGGTTGACGTATGGTTATTCAATTGACGAAGGTTCGCCAATTTACCTAAGCGAAGTCAGAGAAAAAGGCGTTCGTTACGGCGAAGCAGAATCCGGCAATAAATATATTTTCGCACCCGGCGAAGATTTTATGCGCACAGTGTCAACACTTGAAATCGGAGAAATCAATACTGTTTTCAACCAACCAAAATCCACTGTATATATTGTAAAACTTATAAGTACTTCACCGTCAGAAGAAAGCCTTTGGGAAAATTTCAAAACTGCTCAACCTTACTCCTATTTACAAGTCGGACAAAAAAGTATATTTGAAAACCGCGAAGCATGGCTAGAAAGTATCCGCGCCGAAATGGATTTCAAATGGATAAATAAACCAACTGAAGACGAAATGGAAAGAAGATAAAAAATATAAAATCACTATAAATTAATTGTAACCGTTCACGGTTTTTTTGAAGAGCGCGTTTTTTTAATAGGGGTTAGGCGGTAGGCGGTTAGGGGGTAGGGAAATAGGGACGTAAGGACGCACGGCTGTGCGTCCAAGTTAGGGGGTGAGTATTTGAAATCTTTTTTTGTGAACCTCATTTCCAACCTAATTTTCTTACAAAACAACCTCAGTAGCCAAAATTACAAAAAAACCAACCTTATTACCTCATTAATTTCGTGTTAATTTTTTTAAACACGAAGCACACGAAAAATACACGAAATACACGAAAAGGGATTTTTATATAACTTTCGTGTGTTTCGTGATAGTTCGTGTATTTC
>JAIRTV010000520.1 GCA_031254675.1 Planctomycetaceae bacterium
TTTTGAATTCTGTTGCTGGGGTGTTGTTTGAGGTGAACATGATTTCTTCGCCGCTTACGCCAACACGCTCACAAAGCAACAACTCCGTCAAACTAGAACAATCAAAACCCAAAAATTCCGTCCGCAATATTTTGAGCAACTCAGGATTTGGATTTGCCTTGACTGCAAAAAATTCTTTGAAACCATTGTTCCAAGCGAAAGATTCCGTAAACAGACGAGCATAACGCCGCAATGTCTTCTCATCGTAAATATAAAACGGAGTCGGATAACGCTCCACCAACTTTTCAATAAATTCACGATCAAAAGGAAGTAATTTTAATGGCATTTTAAGTTAATATCGGTTACAAAGTTAAAGGTCAATTTGTCTTAACAACAAACCAACTTATTATGTACTATTTATTTGTAGCATTATTATTTTTATTATTTCTTTTATCATGTTGTCGCCGATTGTTTTCTTTCCACTGTGTTCATTCCACTAAGCGTGTTCCTAGAGCAAAGGCTTGTTCCAGTTCTTGCGGAAATACTTCTTGATGGCGTTTTAGCTTAGCGGATACATCAAAAAAATCTGTTTCGTATTTGCTATAGTCATCGAATAGCATATCATCGCAACAAAGAAATACTTCACATGGAGCAAAAAAACGTTCCATCAATCCTTTCGAAACACTAATAACGCTATCCATTTTTAGAACGGTAATATACTCTTCCTGTGCTCCCATTGTGTAAACAAGAGCAACTGCTTTTTTCTTTGGAGAGAGAGGCGGTTTTAGATTTGTGTACAAAAGGTATTGAAACCACAGGCGTTCCATAAAAGCGCGCATAAGGCTTGATTCCATACTGAAATAAAACGGCGAGCCTAACACAAGTACATCGGCTTCATGCGCCTTTTGTAGAATCGGAGTAAGTTCATCAACAAGACCACAACGTCCGTATGATTTACCATTGGGAGACTTACATTGGAAACAGCTGACACAACCTTGATAATGAATATTCCGCAGATGGACGAGTTCGGTTTCCGCTTGTTTTGAGGCGGCACCGGCACAAACTTTTTCAAGTAATTGGGCGGTATTTTTCTCTTTTCGCGGACTTCCATTGATGGCAAGTAATTTCATATTTTTAATTTCTCCTTGTGTTTGGCAGAACCATTTCCACCTTAATTTAGTAAATTTATTTACAAAAACAGAATAATTGTATAGAAATCAAAGATTTAATTTTATCATTTCATCTAAAAGATATTCTAACAATATTACTGTTATTTAGAATAGCACCTTTTTTCTTTATTGTCAATCCGAATGTCATAAAATTTTTTAACTGTTTTGATGTGTTCGTTGACAACAGAAGGCATAATTTCACAATAATGCTCTTCCGTGATCGGGAAACAAATGGTATGATGCTGTTCATAGCGAATCATAATGAACCAGCGAAACAACTCGTTCCGTTATAATTGGGAAGATATTGTTGCCGGAATTGTTGGCAATTTATGCCGTAAATTGTTCCTCAATTGGATGATTTTGCCGCTGACCTGTAGATAAGTTAAGGAAATTTTTATAACATAAAGCACACTATGAACCATTTATTCGATATTTCATCACCGCAAAAACGGGAACGACTTTTACTTGTTTTGGCAGGGGTTGCGTTCCTGATTATTATGGTTCCGATTTTCTATCGGCATTTTATTGCTGATATTTCGGCTCTGCGCAAAGACCGGAACAAATTTCAATCCGAAATTGAAAAATACGAAAACGATATTAAACATAAAACGGAAATTAAAAACCGATTGGATCATTTCACTGATCGATCATTGCCATCGAAAGACGATTTTGCCAAATCATTGTATCAGAATTATCTGATGGATCTTGCCGGTGAAACAGGAATTCGTGAAAGCCGGATTGATCCCGGTTCGATTGCGGTTGTGAAAGCCCAGAACAAAACGCATTACAATAAATATACGTTCACTCTCCACGGCAAGGGAAGTTTGGACAAAATCGCGGAATTTTTGCGACGATTTTACAAGGCGGATTATTTACATCTTGTTCGTAAAGTTTCGCCGCGTCCGATTAAAAATTCGCGGGAGATGGATGTTTCGATTACGATTGAAGCTCTTTCGCTTCCGCAAGCCCGATCAAATCGAACACTTCCGACAATCACCGAACAACAGTTGGCGGCAACAGACGACGACAAAACGATGCTCCAACGAATTACGGCACGTTCTTTATTTTCCGCTTTTGTTCCAGCGCGACCGGCAACCGAATCGCCGGTTCGCCAAGAAATTCGTCCGCCCGACCAGTTTGATCAATCGCCTTATTGTTATGTTATGGCGGTAGTGGAGGCAGACGGTAAACCGCAAGTTTGGATTGATCTCCGAACAGAAGGTAAAAAATTCCGGCTTCACGAAGGCGAAATGTTCCAATTAGGCGGTGTTCGATGTTTTGTCAGAAAAATCGAATTTGACCGTGTTCAATTTGAAGCCGCCGGCGGTTTGTACACAATCAAACCAGGCAAATCTTTTGCGGAATACGAATAATCCTCTGAACCTTTTCTCAAATACGGACAATTCACCAAGTTCAATAAATTGAAACAATTATAGACGATAATGGTAACTATTTCCAGATTTCTCAAGTTAAAAGCCAAAGCAATGATATTGAAACCGGACTTTTGCAAAGTTGTGTTTCACACTGTAAATAAAAGGGTTTGAAATATTGAAATCACCGGCAATATTTGATAAAGTATATTTGATAAAGTAATGGCATAGACAAAAAATGATCTTTTTATTGGAATACATCAACCCGTTAGATGTTAGGAATTTTTTGCGAATAGTTTGAAAAATGTTTGATTGTCCTTTTTTTCTTTTATTGCTTTGGTTAATTCCGGCGTTGGCGATTTTGTTTCGTTATGCCTACAGGAAAAAATCGCAAGCAGCAGAACGTTTTCTCGTTGTCGCTATGCAAAAGCGTTTAATGCCTAAACGTGATCGTATTCGTATTTTGTTGCGGTCAATTGTTTTGTTGGCGGCACTTTCGTTGGGGTTGATTGCGATGTCGGGACCAATGTTCGGCGTTTACTTCGAAGATGTTTCGCGAAAAGGTGCGGATATTTTTGTTTTGCTTGATGTTTCGCGGTCAATGCTTGCAGAAGATGTGGCTCCGAATCGGCTCAAACGTGCTAAATCCGATATTAAAGATTTATTGCAACGAGTTATTGGTGATCGTATTGGTTTGATTGTTTTTGCGGGGAAACCAATTGTTAAAGTTCCGCTAACAACGGATCATGGTTTTTATAACGAAATTCTCGATTCGGTGGATACCAATTCCGCTCCGCGCGGTGGAACAGCAATTGGTGATGCGATTCGCAAGGCATTGGACACGATGCCGCCGGAATCCAATCGAGATCAAGCGATTGTTCTGATTACCGACGGCGATGATCAAGAATCAATGCCGATTGATGCCGCCAAAGATGCGGCAGCACGCAATGTTCGTATTTTGGCGGTTGGGCTTGGTGATGCCACCGAAGGCGGACGAATTCCGATTCGCGATGCCAATGGGAATCTGACTTATCTGAAACACGAAGGACGCGAAGTTTGGTCAAAAGTCAACGAACAAACTCTTCAAGAAATCGCCCAACAAACAGAAGGTGTGTACGTTCCAGCAGAAACACGAACCTTCGATCTCGGGCAAATTTACATCAATTATCTTAGCCGATTAAAAGGCGGAGAATATCAAGTCGAACAACGAAAAAAATTCCGGCAACAATATCAAGTGTTCCTCGTTGCCGCTGTGATGCTGTTATTTGTGTATATTGTTGTCAACGAATAATTCCCGTAACCGTTCATGCTACTATTTTATGTTCGCCTGATTTTTCTGTGTATTCCGTGTATTTGTGTTCAAAAAAATATTGAACACGGAAAACACAGAATACACAGAAAAGTTTTATGATCAATCATTCGTTGACATATTTGATTTTTCAAAAAAACGTGAACGGTTACTGATTTCTTAGCCCATTATGTTGCCGACAGGGCTGGTGTAGGAAAATCCAACGTAAAGCAGCGTCGTCATGGTCATTCTTCCTTTCTCTCACCTTCCTTTTGATAAAATCGAACCCAATCGATATACATTTCAACAGGGAGGTCTTTGGGTTCGACTTCGCCCACCCACTTGCCGCCCAACTGCATGTCCAGCATCAGATAAAACGGACGATCAAACGGAAACTGCCCTTCGAGATCGGTTTCAATGCGTGGGTAAGTAAAGGTGTGCTTGTCGTTGATTCGGAAAACCAACTTGTCGGGATACAGTTCCACGGCATACACGTTGTATTGGTCTTTGAGAATCGACCCGGTCGCTCCCTTTTTTGGTTTTGTCTGTTTGAGATTGACGGTGTAATGCGAATGAACCGTTTGATAGGCGATCTCATCGCTGTTGAGCCGCTCCATGATATCGATCTCGCCGCCGCGAGGCCAACGCTCGTTGTCAAAAGGCAAGAGCCAGAAAGCGGGCCACGCTCCCTTTGCATTGCCCAACTTGGCCTTGATCTCGATTTTGCCGTGCTCGAATCCTTTTTTGTTTTTGGTATAGACACCGCCGGTAATGAACGGCGCGGTATCACCCGGCAGTCCGGGATTCACCATTCCTCGCAGGATCAGATTGCCGTCCTTCACGTCGTATAATTTGTCGTAATCCGACATGTGCCGGTTCCAATCGGAACTGCCCCGAGGAATTTTACTCCACACGGTGTCGTCAATTTTGTCGTCTTTGTCGAAATTCTCTTCCCAAACAAGTTTCCATTCGGAAGAGTTTTGTTCCTTGTTTTTGTTGACTTCGGTTTTCGGTTCCGCTGCGATGGCACCGTTCGTCAGAAACATCAAAACAAGGATAACGCGGAAAATAGGTGTTTGATTCATGGTTTAATGACCCCCAGTAATACAACCAGTAAAGGAACGTCGAATCAACCCTATTCTATCCCAAAGTCCGTTCCGCGTCGAGATGCTGGACGAACCTTGCGTTTCTCGATAAAATGAACCCTCATGACAATCAACATCGAAAGCGAATCTTTTGTACCATGAAACTCAGCATGTATATCGCGATCAGCCTTGACGGGTTCATCGCCAAACCGGATGGGAACATCGATTGGTTGACCGAGTACGGCTCGCAGGAGGAACTGGAAAACGACGACAGTTACAAAAACTTCCTTGATTCTGTCGACGCCCTTGTCATGGGCGGCAAGACGTATCGACAAGTGCGGACGTTCGGCGATTGGCCGTATGCCGAAAAGCGTTGCGTCGTTGTTTCTTGCACGGAAACGAAATCCGATTTGCCCGGCGTCTCGTTCACGGTTGATTCGCCGGAAAAGATCGTCAAGATACTGCAAAACGAGGGATGTCGCCATGTTTGGATCATGGGCGGCGGCGAGATTCATTCGTTGTTTCTCCGCGTCGGTCTGATCGACGAGATGCGGATTTTCGTGATCCCAAAAATTCTCGGCGAAGGAATTCCGTTGTTCGCCCCGCCGCTCGATGGTTCTTCTGCGGATGTTCGTTGGGAATTGCTGTCGCACAAAGACTGGCATTCGAACATCGTCGAACTGTGGTATCGGCGGGAGCCGGAATCGCTCAAGCGTCATCTGCAATGAAGTGAACGGGCTATTTGTTCCAGTACGCGACGCTCGGGAAACGATAATCATTGTGTCGCCCTCGCTTTCAATTCCGGCTTTTCTCCATCTTGCAACGAGTTCCACAGACTGATCGTTGCATACGCCCGCCAGGGTTTCCATGCTCCGGATCGTTCCAGTATTTCCCGTTCCGACAAATCGCCCAATGCCTTTTTCAGTGCTTTTTTAACGCCGTAATCGGTGTGCGGAAAAGCGTCCGGCCAACCGAAAACCCGCATAGCGATGTATTGTGCCGTCCAAAAGCCGATTCCCGGCATTTCGAGCAGTTTCAGGATTTCCGTTTCAGGATTGGTCTGCGGTGAGAGATCGATGGCACCGCTTTCCAACGCCGAAGCAAGAGCGCCGATCGACCGGGCACGCGCACCAGTGATTCCGATCGGTCCGAGTCGGTTTTCAACCGGTTTTTGTAACGCAACGATTTGTCGAGCCGTCGGAAATATCGTTGTCAACTCCTCGAAAGGCGTTTCGATCTTTTCGCCGAAAGAATCCGCGAAACGCATGGTCAATGTCCGTGCCGCCCTGACCGTGATTTGTTGCCCGAGAATCGCCCGCACGGACATTTCCAGCGAATCGAAACAACCCGGCAAGCGGGTTCCCGGCGTGTAAAGCCCCGGTTTGAACCGGTTCATCTCTTCAAGCACTTTGGCGATTTCGGACGGATCGCAGTTCAAATCGAAAAGATGACGCACTTTTGAAAGCGCTCTCGGCAATACACGAAGCAGCGATTCCGATAACGTAACGGCAAGTGAATTTCTGTCGGGTAAATTTTTCACGGAAATCCAACCGAAAACGATTTCCTTGCCCTGATCAATCGCAACCGTCCGCCGGTAGGAATTGTCTCTGACGGATTCGACTCCCGGAATGGCACGCTCTGCGAGAAATTCAAGCAGCGTGTCCCATTGGTACGGCGGTCTGTAGCCAAGGCAGACCATCACGCCATCGTTTGTCGATTCTCGAAACAACGATTTACGCTTTCGCAGTTCGGTCGGAGTGAGCCTGTAATGTTTTTTGAAAAGAAAGTTGAATCGCCGAACGCTTCCGAAACCGGACGACATGGCGACTTGTGTCGCGGAAAGCGGCGTATCAGTGAGAAGGTTTTTAGCGAGCAACAACCGACTGGTCTGCAAATACTGAACGGGAGAGACACCGAATTCCGCCGCAAAAATACGCCGCAAATGGCGGTCGGTGATTCCGAGCCGCTCTGCCAGTTCTGAGAGGCTGCTTTCGACAAGGCGATTTTCTTCGATGAGCGACGCCGCACGAACCGCCAAACGCGATGCCGCATCGACGCGGGCAACAATACCGGAATGACCCGGAGCCAATTCGGGACGACACGTCATACAGGGACGGTATCCGGCAAGTTCCGCCGCTGCCGCACTCGAATAAAAAGTACAATTTTTCTCCAGCGGCGTTTTCGCCCTACAAACCGGACGGCAGTAAATCCCCGTACTGGAGATGCCGACGAAAAAACGACCGTCGAACCGAGTGTCATGGGCTCGAAAGGCGGCGTAGAGTGCTTTTTTGTCCATTTCCATGATAATTGATGATTCGATTTCCATGATAGTTGATGATTCGATATTACGGAGCGGTGCTTTTTTTAGGAACAAACAAACGAGACATGTCGACGCCTTCCCACTGAAGCAGTTGGATTTTTTTGGCGATACCGCCGGAGAACCCCGTCAGGCTACCGTTCGTTCCAACGACGCGGTGGCACGGAATGATAATGGAGATGAGATTATGCCCTACAGCCCCGCCGACCGCCTGGGCGGACATGCTTGTTTTGCTCATCCGGACGGCCATTTTTCGGGCGATTTCGCCGTAGGTCAAGACCTCACCGTAAGGAATCTCGCAAAGGATATTCCAGACGGCTTTGCGAAACTCTCCGCCAATAGGCGCCAGTGGGAGATCGGAAACGGACGGTCGTTTCCCTTTGAAATAGGCGTCCAGCCAACGTTTCGCTTCCTTGAAGACGGGCAAACGGGGATTGTCCAACATTTCTTCCGCCGTGTTATTCATAATCGTATCGCCGAAATATTTTTGTCCTTCCATCCATAATCCGACCAGATTCTTGCCTTCGCCGTCACAGGAAAGTGTAATGAGTCCCGTCGGAGATGGATACGTTGTTGAGTAATACATGTTTTGCCTCCTGGTTTCCAGTCATTTTTGTGAACAGCCTCCGGGATGAAGCTACGCTCGCCCTCCCGTTTCGATAAAGTATAGCACGATTCCTCAACTGGTCTGGCTGTTTTCGGACATGTAATTAAAAATTCCATTTTTTTATAAGACTGTTTCCGATATGGGAATCGGCTTGAAAACCAAGC
>JAIRTV010000566.1 GCA_031254675.1 Planctomycetaceae bacterium
GAACAAGTTCGCGGATTGAGCCGTTGGAAAATCGAACAATAACAATCAATCAAAAACACGGAGAAATAAAAAATTCTGTGTCTTCTGTGTTCAAAAAAATATTGAACACGGAAAACACAGAAAAGGTTTATTGTTGTGTATTTGTGGTAGAATTTGCGTTAGTCGAATTGACGGTGGCATGATAAATAGCCGGCGGTGGAGTGTTACACAACCGCCGGCAAGTTTGGTTTTGTCTCATTTATTCGAGAGTTTTCATCTCTAATTTTTTAATGAGCGTGCCTTTGTTATCTTCTGTTTCCGCCAAAGATTGGAGATGCAAGTAGGACAAACCGTGTTCGGTATCGGTTTGCATTTCCGCACGAGCAAGAACCTTGTCGCCGATCAAGAGTTCGGCAGTTTTTTTGCTCGTATCCCACACAACCCGAATTTCCGTCCAAGTATTGGCTGGAAGATCATTTTTTCCAACAACAAAAGTAAATTGTGCAAAATCTTTAATTGTGATATCAATTGGATTAACCCAACGATCCGTCAACGAAAAACGTATTCCTTCTCCTCGTACTTGCAAACGTGTTTTGAGTTCACCTTTGTTGGTGGCGGGAAAATTCCAGACGGCACCTTGTACTTCACTAAACAGGCGTTCATCTTTGATTCGTGAAATCAAGAGTGCTTCTTGAAAATTTCCATCCGGGTCGGGCGTCAGAACCGCTCCGTTGGTTCGGTTCCAGGCACAATGACCGGAAAACCCTCTGAAATTGCCGGACACACTTTTGAGATAAACTTGTGTGGACAATCCACCCATTCCTGTTCGGAAATCTTCGACGCGGCTTTTTTCGTACAACCATTTCGGATCGAAAATTACTACTTTCCGGCTGACATGATGTTGACCGAAGGAAAGAAGCACTTTTCCAAACGGAAGTTCCAACGCTTCGAATTGGTGAACACTTTTATCCAGGGAATCGAAACTTCCGCCTTTTGTACGAAAATCAGCGTCATTGCGAATCGTATTCAGCCATATTTCGCGAAAACCTTTCCATGTTTTGCCGTTGTCGTCTGAAATAGCGGCGTGGTTTGCGTCACGATTAGTAAAGACATCTTCGCCTCCTTCGCCGGTTAATTCACTTTTAACCAGTGGCGGAAATTGGTCTTCATGGCGAAGTTCCGGCAATGGTTGTGTGTTACACCAAAAGAAAAGAGTCCGTCCATCGGAAAGCCGATAAAGTGTTGGCATTGTCAGTGTGCCGTGAAATCCCGAAGGTTCTGGATCTGTCCATGTTTCTCCGCCGTCGCGTGAAAAATATCGGTAATGATAATCTTGAGAAGTTCGGGCGATCAACATTAACGTTCCATCATCAAACTCAGTAATTGTCGGTTCGCACGCTCCGTTTTGCCAACGCAGCCCTTGATGCGGCGGTTTGATTTCGTGTTTCGCAACACTTTTTAGTAACACTTCACGCCATGTTTCGCCGTCATCATCCGAGAGCAGTAAGACAACTTGTCCGGGATGACCGATTTGTGCCGGCGCAATCCAACGTTGGCGACTTCGCAACGGAATAAGAGTACGAAAATTTGTGTAAGGACGGTCTGATATTTTTTTCCATGTTACATTGGTTGAAGCTGGTCCGTCTGGACTTGTTACGAAATAAGTTCCGGCTTCTCTGGGATTCCAACTCCACATTTCCGTATCGGGGCTTGTTGCGTTAACACTAAGATATTTACCGGAATAAGGACTTCGGACTGATTGTCCTAATTCGTTTCGTGATACGGAAAACTTCTTCCATGACAACCCGCAATCACGCGAAGCCAGATAAATCCGTTCCGCCTTATCGTGGTGATGTTTTTTCCCTTGCGAACCGTAAATTCGTATTTCACCGTCCGGTAATACACAAATGTTACGCCATGTATCAGCCGGCGGAATCGTAACAACAACCGGTTCATAAATGGACTGTAATTCTTTGGTCTCAAAATCACTGAGCCGTGATTGCATTTTGGACAGATACCAAAATGGGTTTGCATATTCGGGTTGCGTGGCAATTTCCTGCCCGAAACATGACAATCCGAATAATGTTACAAAACAACTAACAAAAATAGTTTTCATCATCTGATTTTCTCCTTATTAAAGTGGTAATAAAAAACGAAACTCTTTTACTTTATCTTTTCAATTTTATTTTGTCGCGAGATCAAATTCAAAAAAATTCTTTCTTCTTTTTTCGACGGTTACAGGGTCAATTCCAGAAGTTTTTATGTTACCGTATTTTTTAGGAACGATAAAAACAAGTGGAATTTCAAGATCACCGAATTTTTGCCGATATTCTTCCGGTGTTTCGGCTCGGTATTCTTCACTGGGAACGGATTTGGCAAACGTTACATGATAAGTATTGGGGATAGCACCTGATCCAAATGGAGCGTTATTGGTTGTCAGGACGAAATTACCATGAACATCAGTCATTCCAACTGCTCCTATTCCGTTACTATTAGCAGGTTGAAACGAAACGATTACCTTCTCCATCGGTTCTCCGTCCACACGAACTATTCCTGTTACCATAACAGTATCGTATGGATTCCGTTGACAACCGGCTAACGATCCCATCAACAAAATGAAACTTAAAACGAAAATTTTACGTAGCATATTTTAATCCTGTTTGATAAAAGATGAATTGTAATGATTCAATGAAATTTTTCGGTTTAACCGCAAAAGTCGCCAAGAAAACGCAAAGAACATAAGATTTTTGACTTTTTAACACATCAATGTTCTTTGCGCTCCTTGTAAAAACTCTTGTAAAACTCTTGCGAAAGTCCTGATGTACTTTGCGGTACGATATCAAAGTATCAAAACCATTGAAATATTACGATAAATTAAAAACAACATGAATGATTTTGAAATAATTTTATGGCAAAGGTGTACTTTCTCCACCATTAATACTTCCCAATTCCGCCCAAACACCATAAGAAAACTGTCCTGACGCATCAGCGGGAAAAGCCGCTGGCTTATTGTAAATAGTATCAGCGACATCAGGAACACGAGGTGTGAAACGGTTTAGATTGCGAACATCAATTGTTTCAGCAATAAAACGAACCGCTCCATCCAAAAACGAAACATTTACTCCACCGGAATGATAACTGGTAGCTGTTGCAATAACGGAATTGAAACCCGACTGACTGCAACTAGGACTATTAGGCGGTAAAAGTGTATGGATATAAGGTATTTGTAACATACAATCAAAAATACGTCTTCCGGGACAGGTGGAGCCAGTAAAAATACTTTGGCTCGGATCTAACATCCCATTGGGACCGCGAAGTGCCATACAGCTTTCTGGAGCTGCCCAATAAACGGAACTAGAATCATCTATTGCTATTCGTGCTTTGTAACGTCCTCCGGTTTCTGTTCCGACATGATCACTGATTAAATGTTCAGAAAGCATAACCGTATTGGCTGTTCCATCTAAAATACTTGCAAAAGTACGATGATCGGTTCCTCGTGCCAACCAAGAACGTAAATGTGGTGCCATTTTTCCACCACCACCACTGTCGTCCGTAAGATATTGTGGCATATCAGCGAGAGAACCGGCATAATTTCCAAAGATAGGACCATCTCCATTAATATTCGGTTCCCATGTGGTACCCATCGGATCAGTGGGGCAAAGAAAAGTCGTGACCGGACGAATATTGTTACCATTATCTCCCATACGTCCTTGCCCGCCACGTTGCTTAATAAAATCATACATTGATTGTTGCTCAATGAATGGAAGTATCACGACCCAAAAACTGACACGATAAACTCTGGGTGAAGCTTCATACATGAGTGGATCACGAAATGTTGCCGGTAAACGTTGGAACGTATCGTGAAAATTGTGGACAGCCAAACTCTGTTGTTTCAAATGGTTTGAACATTGCATTCGCCGCGCTGCCTCACGCGCCGCTTGAACTGCCGGCAACAGAAGAGCGATTAACACGCCAATAATCGCAATAACCACAAGAAGTTCGACCAACGTAAAGCCGAATCGCAAAGAATGTGAAAGAGTTGAGAATTTTTTGGAAAAACGCCGAAAAACCGACCACTTTCCACTATCCGTTCTCAACTCTCCACTCCAGATAGCCCCCCCCCCCCCTGCTTTGCGCAGATTACCAGATTTAACATTTGGCTTTTCACAAAAAATATTGCGAAAATCCCGACCAGACATTTTACGAAATTTTCCATCGTCATTCTCCTTATTTACAAGGGTTTACCGATATAATTGCGAAACATTGCCGAAAAACAACTCAGCAAAAAATATGAATCACAATCGACTAAGTTTCATAGTTTATGTTAAACAGAAAAAATTGTCAAGAGACTTTTTACTTTAAAAATTTCTTTTGGGTAATGATTTAATGGAATTTTCGTTAAAAATAGGTATCAAAGTAAAATGTTCCGGTCTTAGGTAGGGAAGGTTAGAAAAAAGGTCTTGTCTCACAATTCCAGAGAGTCGAAGAGTTCGGCAGCAATTTGTCGCAGTTTGTTTTGAACATAGTCCCGAATATCTTTCGCGTTGGAAATTCTCAACGCTCGACGCGCCATCGCACGGCAATCCTCAATAGAAACATAACGGCAAATTTGTTTCAGTCGGGCAATCGCCCCAGGTGAACAACTAATATGACGCAAACCAAGACCAAGAAGTAAAACAATATTTTGCGGCGTTCCCAGTTGACCACAAAGCGAAACCGGTCGCGAATGACGATTCGCCACATTCACCGTCCGACGAATCAATCGCAACACCGCCGGATCATCCGGCTGAAAAAGATGATTGACACTACTGTTGCCGCGATCCACTGCCATTGTGTATTGTGTCAAATCATTCGTGCCAATACTGAAAAAACTCGCGTCTTCCGCAAATTTGTCCAACATCACCACCGCCGAAGGTACTTCCACCATCATACCAACCGGAATCTCTTCATTAAAAGCAATTTTCTCCTCACGAAGTTCCTCCATCACCTCTCGAAGTGCCGTATGTTTGGCTTGTCGAAACTCCTTCACCGTGGACACCAACGGAAACATCACCCGAACATCCCCAAATGCACTTGCCCGAAGAATAGCACGAAGTTGACAACGGAATAATTTCCAGTTCTTCAACGCAAGCCGAATACCACGCAAACCTAACGCCGGATTGTGTTCCGTTGCCATGTTATAACGATCCAACGTTTTGTCATCGCCAAAATCAAATGTACGAATAATAACCGGTTTGCCCGCCATCCGATCAACAACATGTTTGTAAGCCGCAAAATGTTCTTCTTCGGTTGGGTCTTCTTTTTGCGTAAGATACAAAAACTCCGTGCGGAAAAGTCCAATACCATCGGCACCACGTTGAACCGCCTTCTCCGCCTCAAATGGAAACTCAATATTCGCACAAATCGAAATACGTGTACCATCACGTGTCGCCGCAGCAACATCACGGAAAGAATCCAAATTCTCAATCCGCGTTGAATCCGCAACCATAATACGACGATACTTCGCAAGCACCTCTTCGTCAGGGCGAACAATAACACTACCACTATTGCCGTCAACAATCAGTGTATCACCGCCATCAACTTCGCCCAAAAATTGCCGAACTCCAACAATACACGGAATCTCCAACGCCGCCGCCAATATCGCCGTGTGTCCGCCTTGACCTCCTAATTCCGTTACAATCGCCTGAATAAACTGTTTGTCAAGCGAAGCCGTTTCACTCGGCGTCAAATTAGTCGCTAACAGAATAACCGGCGAACGCAACATCCCGATCGTCTCTTTACGTTCACCAAGAAGATTTCGAAGAAGACGCTTCTCAATATCACGAAGATCATTGATCTTTTCGGAAATGTAAATGTTTTCGATATGACGAAGCGTGTTCGTGTGTTTTCCCATCACCACCGTAACAGCGTGTTCCGCCGAAAAACGTTGCGTCCGAATCAGCTCTTCGGTGTCGTTGAGAATGTGCGGGTCAAGAAGAAGTTGGATTTGTGCCTCAAAAATATCAGCAAATGTCTGCCCCAATGCTCCCCGCGTGGCTTCGCGATTAATAACAATTTCGTCTTTGGCAAGATCAACCGCCGTGCGAAAACGACGAATCTCCGTCTCCAACGCCCCAGCATCAACAAATTGTTCGGGAATCCGAAATCCCTCCGCTTCTTGAACAAACGCCTTGCCGATCACTATGCCCGGAGAAACCGGAATCCCCTGAAAAATTTTCATACTTGATCCACCTCGTCCTCAAAAAATCGAGCGTTGAAGAGCGAAGTGATCGCGTTCAAAGCAGCCTCCGCATCGGAACCAACCACCTCCAAAATGACCGCATCCCCCTGAAATGCCCCCAACGATAGAAGATCAAGAACACTACGGCAATCCGCAACATAACTGCCCTTGCGAAGATGAATTTCCGAATTAAATTCTTTCGCCTTTTGCGCCAACATACTCCCCACCCGCAAATGCACACCGCAACGGTTGGAAATCAACAATTCTTTAATCAATTTCTGTTCACGGGTCATAGCAAAAAGAAAAGACAAAACGATGGGACGGTTGGCAAAAAGGAGGAACGGAAAAAAACAATAAAGTTCAGGAACAGGACAAAATCATAATTCAGCAAAATTTACTGTCAAATAAAAAACACAAAATCGACATCGTTTTCAAATGCTATCAAATGTTACCAAAAGAAGAACCGGAAAACTTGTTCGTTTTGCGAATTTTTTTACGAATTTTATTGTGAGAAAACATCGTATCGTCACAAAAATTTTACGGAATAGACACAAAACGGATTGGATTATTTCGGGTTTTGAAATTTGGAAACGGTTGGAATTGATCGAAACGGTACGCCCACTCCAACAACAGGGAATCACCATGTTCAAAGGACATGAGCATTGGCACTTGCTTTGATAAAATTCCAAAACGGTTAAACCAATCTTTCGTTAACCGAATATTGTCTCTCAATTATTTACCGAACATATTATTATCGGCTTCTTCCAGTAAGGACAAAATGTCTTCTTTTGTTTTGGATTGTTTGAGGAAACGACAGAAAGTGTCATCTTTTAATTGTCGTGTGATATGTTCCAAAGCACGAAGATGATCGCCCGGACAATCCGGCGGCGAAATCAACAGGAAAAAGAGATAAACTTTTTCGCAATCCAAACTGTCGAAATCAATTCCTTCAGGGCTGACCGCAACACAACCAACAAGCCGTTCGACACTCGAATGTTTGGTATGAGGAACCGCAATTCCACGACCAATTCCAGTAGAACCGAGTTCTTCACGTTTGGTGATCGCTTTGACAATACTTTCGTATTCGTCCTTTTTAATACCATTCGCATCGAGAAGTGACTGAACCATTTCGCGAATCACTCCTTGCTTATTGGTGGCATTAACTTCCGCACTGATGGCTCCCGGCAAAATAAAATCAGCAAATTTCATTCACCAACTCCTTCGTTAGTTTTAAGTGATAGTTAAGTGTTAATAGTTTAATAGTTCATAAAGGAACAATAACATAGACGCAAACAGAATTAGAGAACAGTGTTCGATGGGGAAAGGATATCGAAAACAATCACCAAAACGTCATTGATGGAAACAACTCCAAACGATTTGTTCTCACAATTGACTAATCTTGTTTTTTGTTATGGTCTTGAATTTTTTCTTTATATTTTTTGATTTGCTGTTCCAGCTTGGCAACCACTTGATCAACCGAGGCAAACATATCTTTTGATTGGTGATTGGCGACAAAATCGTGTTTATGTTCTGGGGTAACAACCGCTTCAATTTTAGGCTCGTCCGCTTTTTCAAGATCAACCGTTACATCAATCGACATGAGGCGTTCGAAAAAACGTTGGAGTTTTTCCATTTTCTCAGTAATTTTTTTCCGTGTTGCGTCGCTTAGTTCACCGTGTCTTGTGGAAATTCTTACTTGCATACTAAAACTCCCGTGTTAGGAATAAAATGAGTGATAATATAAATCTGTCCAACACCCAATCACACCAATTAATCTCAATAAATCAATTGATTGATATAAGTTCGTGTTATTTTATCAATTTGTTGAAAAAAAAAAAGGGACGCCGGACAAGCCTTGTGAGAAATAAACCATTTCAATGTTTGTTCCTTCTGTATTCGGTTTCTGTTGGTAATGATTCAGCGATTTTTCGCCAATTTGAGGCAGGCGGATAACTTTGGTTTTGTAATATTCTTTGCCTATCCATTTTAACAAAATTTTCTATTTTCCTCAAAAGTTTATTCATTATATCATTCGTTAATGGTTAAGTACAGAGACAACCCAGAAGGAACAACCACAAATTTCACTGAATAACGACGCTTTGTTTATGGGCGTAAACATGAGCGTAAACAATGACATTAGACCTTTTCTCTAATTTTTCGCGTGTTTCATTTTTTTTGACACGGAAAACACGGAAAACACGGAATTTTTTTATTTTTTCCGTGCCTTCCGTGTTCAAATAAAATCCGCACCAAAATAAATATTAACGTGAAATATCTTGTGTTGTAGGGAGAGATTTAGAGCAAAGGTCTATTGTTTCGTCACGGTTTTTGCGATATACTTTTGCGATCTGTTCTATTTTCAAAAAACCTCATGGTTCAACGTGTTACATTGTTATCGGGCATAAAATGAAAACACCTCTTCCTTCTTATCTTACTGCGATTCGGGATTACTTGAAAAATCGCGAACCGGACATTTGGAAATGGTTCATCGAAAATCGGAACGAAAAAAAATTGGTCGAGTCGTTGCGTTTTCAACTTCTGACCTCGACTTATCGACTGGATCGGGAAAACGAATCAGAACAACCGCTTTATAACGTAGCGGATGAAATTCGGGAAACACTTGGTATTGAGTCTCCGATTACGCTTTACCAACTTCAGGAACAATCCGAAGCAAACGCTTCAATGCTTTCATTGCCCAACGAAATGCACCTGATTTTTTATGGACAGATTCGAACGAATCTCTCGTCGTTGGAACTCAAGGCGTTATTTGCTCATGAAATGGCACATTATCTGTTGGGAACAAACGAAAACAACGAATTTCAAATCGTTGACGAAATCCTTACGGCTCTGTCACATGATTCGTATTGCGGCGATACCTATCTTGCCTCGCTTCGTCTGTTCAATCTCTATACCGAACTGTATTGTGATCGGGTTGCTTTGGAAATGCTCCACGATATTGAGCCGGTTGTCTCAATGCTTGTCAAGGTACGAACCGGATTGGCGGAAGTTTCCGCGAAAAGTTATCTGAAACAAGCCGATGAGATTTTCGCCCAAGTTCCGGCAACAGGGTTTCAATCGGAAGGTTTCACGCATCCGGAAATTTTCGTCCGAACCCGAAGCCTCAAACTTTGGTCAACATGTCGCGGTGATACGAAAAAAGTTGATGCGGAAATTGCGCGAATTATTCAGGGCGAACCGAAACTTGATGGAATTGATCTTTTGGATCGGGATCGGCTCTGCGGTCTAACTCGCCAACTTATCGACGGATTTCTCGATTCGAAAGAACTTCAAACCGATTTAACATTGTCTCACGCCAAATTGTTTTTCAATGATTACACATCGCCGGAAAATGAATGCGAACAAAATATTGTTTTTTCGGATTTTCCTGTTTCGGATACTTCGCTTCGAGATTATTGGTGTTTCGTACTCTTGGATTTTGCGGCTGCCGACCATGATTTGGAAGAGTTGCCGATCAAAAAATCTTTTGAAATTGCCCAAAAAATGAACATTGCTGACCGTTTCGCGGAAATTGCTCAAAAGGAACTGAAATTGCGCAAACGTGATGTCCAGAAATATTTGCCTTAAAAAAAACACCTACATGCAAGCCTCTTTCCTCAATCTTTTAACAGAACGCCTTGCCGGAGACGGATTTTCAACCGAAGACGTATTGCTCGCCTTTTTGCCGTTAGCTCGTGAAACGCTTCGGGCGCACGAAGTCGGTTTTGTTGCTCCGTTGGAAGGCGTTGACCGACTGCATTTCGAATCGGGAAAAATCTGGTTTGCCGAAGCGGATCGCAAACCTTGGAGCGATGCATCTCGGCTTGTCAATCAAATTCAACGAACCGCCGAAGCCGGAGTAGAAATCCTGTCCGAAATTCGTTTGAATACCGAAACGTCAGACGGAAGCGAACAATTGCTCGATATTTCTGTTGGTCGGCGCGGCGAGGAAATCCGCCGTCCCGTTTATCTTTCCGGTTACGTTGTTTGGGAACATGAAATCGGGCATCACGATCCGTTGACGGATGTTTTTTCGCTCGGCATGATTTTGGCGTCTCTTGCTATTGGTTTGGATTTTACGGAACCAAATCATTTGCAACGCTTCGTAAAACATCGACGAAATCTCTTTGCGTTACGAAGCGACTTGCATCCGGTTATCGCCCAAGCCGTTTTTCGTATGACGGAACTTGACCGTCGCCGACGTGTCCAAGATTTAAACGCCGTGATCGGAAATTTGGAACATTATCGCGATCAGGAAATCGATTTCGAGTTTGATCTGGCTCGTATTCAGGGTTTCAACACGCAAAATCGTCGAGACAAAAGCGGTACGATTCTTATTCGACTCCAGCATCGACTGTTCGACATTTCAAAACGGAATCGTTTGCTCCATTTCAAGCCGACACTTCAAACCGTCAACCTGACCCATGCTTCCATCCCAATTTCGTTCGATATTAAAAAGATTCCTAAAGATCGTATTTTGATCTGGAACAACGACTTTCAAAAGTCCATCGTGAAAAGTATGGAAAGCGGCAAACCGATTTCGCTCAATAAATATTTGAATTTTCAGGAAGCCCTGTATCTTCCGCCGACTTTGGACAGGATCATTGCCGAAGTGCGTCGGGATGAAGCGGAGTTTGGTTTCGCTCAACTTCGGTTGGCTGCCTGTTTCTTGCATTGGGCTGATTTGAAACAGAAACCCGCTCCGCATTATGATTCGCCGTTGGTTCTTATTCCTGTCTCGCTCAAAAAGAAAAAAGGAATCCGCGATACTTACTTGCTCGAAATCCAAACAACGAATGTCGAAATCAACCCTGTTTTGCGGCATCTTTTCAAACAGCTTTACGGCATCGAACTTCCCGATTCAATTGACTTGACGAAAACAACGCTTGACGAATTTTTCGACTTTCTTCAAAAACGAATTGCCACTTCGGAGCCTGCCGTAACCTTGTCGAAACTTGATGTTCCACGAATTGAGTTGATCCATGACAAGGCAAAACGGCATCTGGATCAATACGCCAAACGTGCCAGATTAGCCGGACGCGGTGTGCGTCATTTCCTTGATATTGATTACAGTTACGATCCGACGAATTATCATCCGCTAGGAATTCGACTATTCGTAGCAAAAGTCCAACCGCCGGTCGCGCATCTCCAGCGATTGACTTCGGAACATCCGTTGTCGGCTCCACGAACATCATATTATTTGGACACGCCGAAAGAGTTGCCGAAAGAGTTGGAGATCGATCAACCCGAACCGGCAAAACCGAAAGATGAAAAAACGCCGGTTGCCGAAATTGAGAAATCGTTTTTCGCAGTTCGGAATGCTTCAGAGGAAAATCCGTATCAATGGAATTTTGATTTTTGCGGCGTAACGCTTAGCAATTTTCGTTATCAAAAAATGTCGCTTGTTCGAGACTACGAATCGCTTCTTGGCGACATGCCTGACAATCCGGCTTTTGAAGCGACTTTTTCACTTGCTCCTCGTGAAGTTCCCGCAAAACCTGAAATCTTGCCGATTCAGGAACGTTTTGATGTTGTTCCTTGTGATCCGACACAGGCGGAGTCGATTGCCCGATCAAGAACATTGCGAAGTTACATTATTCAGGGACCGCCCGGAACAGGCAAGTCACAAACAATCACAAACCTAATCGCCGATTACATCGCAAGAGGAAAACGAGTTTTGTTTGTGTGCGAAAAACGGGCGGCTATTGATGTTGTTTTTGCAAGGCTTCGTCAAACGGGTCTTGATGATCTTTGTTGTCTGATTCACGATTCGCAAGCCGACAAAAAATCTTTTGTGATGAATCTCAAAGAAACTTACGAAGCCGTACTAGCGGAATCGGAGAATAGTTTCAAAGACGATCAGCGAATGTCAGTGTTACGAAAACTCGAAAAGGAAATTGTTCCGCTGGATGCTTTTGATCGTTTGATGCAATGTTCGATTTCCGACAATTTTTCTGTTCGTAATCTTTTGGCTTGTTCTATTCGGTTGGCGCCGAACCGTCCCGAATTGAACGCTCTTGAAGTTGAGCGGTTGCCGGAATACGGTGATTGGCTTTCCCATGCCGAACGATTGGATGCTCTTGCTCAGCGAATCGGCGAGTTGCAATCCGGTTCGTTTGGTGTTTTTTCGTCCCATCCGCTCCGGCGTCTTTCGGTGCGGCTGACCGACACGGAACACCCCATCGAAACCGTTACCAAAACTCTTGCCAACGCTCGGGATTTCCTTTCCGAACTTCTCAAAAAACTTGAAAAATGCGGCGTTCCCAGTGAACACCGAAATACTTTTGAAAAAATATCCGCTCTCTTGGAATATGTTCAAAAAGTCGCAAGATTTGCCGATTCGGGTCATTTGCCGCTTCTCAACGCGAAAAACGAATACTCGAAATCTTTCGTCCGAGCGATGAGAAAAATTGCCAAACTCGAATCGGAATATCAGGATGCCGCCTCCCAGAATACCGGTTGGTTCGATAATCAAAAGTTTTCGCCGGAAGAAACTCGGATTGCTTTGGAGCAATCTCGATTGTTTGAACAAAGTATTTTCTCTTGGTTGAATCCAGCTCGATGGCGGCTTCGGTCGCTTTTGCTTAAATCTTATAATTTTGCTTCGCACCGTGTTCGACCCGCGTATTCGGCGATTCTTGCCGCGTTGGACGCTGAACATAAAGCCGCAGAGCAACTCGAAAAAGCTGTTAAGGACATTGGCGTCGAGTTCGGTATTCACGGCGACATCAAGGAATTTACCTCACATCTTTGGGCAACTATTAACGGATTGTCTGGTTTAACGCCTTCGGTGGCTTGGGTTCACGCTGCCTTGATGCAATCGGATTCGGAAAAAGCGAAAAAGATTGTTCGGAAAATTTTTGATATGAAAAACTCTTTCGAATCGTTGCAGGCTAAACTTGCAACGATTCTTGATCTTCCGCCTTCGACTCATCCGGACGATCTCAAAACGGAACTTTCCGGCATGGAAGATGCGCTGGATGATTTGCCGCGAATCCTCGAATGTTTGGCGGAAATGAAAGATTTGCCCCAAACATTTTGCGAGTTGATTCGTTCCGTTCCTTTGACGCTTGAAAGTATGGAATCCGCTACGGCAACCCGAACCGTTGAAAGAATTATTCAGAACGACAAGATTGTCCGAAAATTCGGCGGTCAACAACGCCGTTATCAAGCGGAGAAACTCGAACAACTTTATGACGCATGGCTTTCCGACAATGCAGCGGAAATCCGACATCGTATCCATCGTCGATTTCTGGAAAATGTTCGTTGCGCCAATTCCAATGTTGCCGATTCGGTTTTTGATCCGACCGATCCCCGTTTAACGCGAACTTGGAAACTGCGGTATAATCGAGGGCGTCGAGAACTCGAACACGAATTCGGCAAAACAATGCGATACCGTTCGATTCGTGATCTTGTTTCCGGCGAAACGGGGCAGGTTGTTCGTGATTTGAAACCGGTTTGGCTTATGAGTCCGTTGAGTGTTTCGGATACTTTGCCGTTGGAAACGGATTGTTTCGATGTTGTGATTTTCGACGAAGCAAGCCAGATCACGTTGGAAGAGGCTGTTCCGCCGTTGTTTCGGGCAACGCAAGCGATTGTCGTGGGCGACGAAAAACAACTTCCGCCAACCGATTTCTTTTCTTCTAAAAAAGGAGACGCCGAAAATTCTGAGGACGAAGAATCAATGCTTGATGATGAAGGTATGGCGGTTTCTTATGATTTGGACAGTAACAGTTTTCTGAACCATGCCGCAAAAAATCTCGGCGCAACCATGCTCGGTTGGCATTACCGGAGTCGGAGCGAGTCGCTGATCAGTTTTTCCAATGCGGCGTTTTACGAGGGGCGATTGCTAACGGTTCCCGATGTGCGGATGATGACGGAAAATCATTCCGATGATGCTCCGCTTCGTTTCGTTTATCTTCCTAACGGTGTTTACGACAAACGGCGAAACAAAGACGAAGCGGAAAAAATTGCGGAACTGACTCGCGAACTGCTCAATGACGAAAAGAAACCAACCATCGGGATTATTGCTTTTTCCGAAGCCCAGCAAGACGAAATTGAAACGGCATTGGAACATCTTGCCCAGAAAGACCAGAAATTTTCCGAACAATTGGAAGCCGAACGTAATCGGGAAGAAGATGGGCAATTTGTTGGTTTGTTGGTTAAGAATCTTGAAAATATTCAGGGCGATGAGCGGGACGTGATTATTTTGAGTATTTGTTACGGATATAATCCTTTGGGAAAAATGCTCATGAATTTCGGTCCGATTAACAAGAGCGGTGGTGAACGACGGTTGAATGTCGCTTTTTCTCGGGCGAAATGGAAAATGATTGTCGTTTCTTCGATTCGCCCTGATGCGATTACGAACGATTATAATCAGGGAGCGGCTTGCTTGAAAAATTACTTGCGTTATGCCGAAGCACTTTCCAATGGACAAACCGACATGGCACGCTCGATACTTCACGCCGCATCGGGACATCTTGGTTTTGACCGACACAAGAAAGCGGAAACCCAAGAACCGTTTGCGGAACAACTTTGCGAATCGCTCCGGCAACACGGATTGGTTGTTGACCGGAATATTGGTCATTCAGAATTTCGGTGCGATTTGGCGGTTCGGCGTGAAGGCGAAACGACTTATTGTTTGGGAATTCTTATTGATAACGAAAATTATTACGGACAAACAGCTTCCGTACAAAAAACAGAGGAACGTGTTGGTGTGTTGCTCGGACGCGAGATGATGCGACCGCGATTGCTTCGCGCGTTCGATTGGAACATTGCCATTGTTCTTGCCAAAGACTGGTTTGAATCGCCGGAATCGGTACTCAAAGATCTGTTGCAACTCATCAAAATGTACTAGAGTTTTGTTATTCTTTGATTTTAGGATCTATGTTTTTTTTTGAAACATTAAATCTGTCAACGAATGATTTAGCATAAAACTTTTCTGTGTATTCTGTGTTTTCCGTGTTCAATATTTTTTTGAACACAGAATACACGGAATACGCAGAAAAATTAGGCGAACATAAAATAGTAGCGTGAACGGTTACGAATTTTATTACCTAATTTTAGTTTTTCGGTGGAATTGTAATTTCGACAACGATAACTTCTTTTGTTTTTCGGTCAATTCCGTAAAGAATTGTTTCGTTTGTTGGATCCCAGGCAAAAGCTTGACCTGATATCGGAACGGGAATGACGGCAATCCAACGAAAGATTGAACCGGATTTTGGAAAATCGAGAACGTATAATTCTTTTGCGTCGTGACCGGTTATGTACAGAAATCCGCCCGCTCCGAAGCAACCACCGGAAGAACTGGAAGGGTGAAATAATTTAACGAGTTCTTTGGGAAATCCATAACCACCGACAGACCGCCATTGTTTGTCGTAACAAAGAACTTGTGTAAATGTTGAGTCATGTCCGGGCGTTCCTGAGGTTTTGGAGGCGTAGTTGGCAAAACAGGCGTAGCGTAACTCTTCCCGTTCGGCAATCCATGTCAATGATCCCGGTCCCATACCCAAAGAATAACTCGAAACGTGTTTCATTGTTGACGTATCGAAAATTTCGACGGAACTAAACATGGGTACACCGGGAAAGTTGGAATGAGAACAGATCAATTGACCATCGCGAACAAAACCGGAATTAAGATGAATAAATTCACCGTCTTTGGTATCTTTCCAGCCGTCAATTCGTTGACCGTCATTTTTTCGATATTTACCGATTTGCCGGTTCGCGATGGCGTAAAAGAATTCTCCGTCCACCGCAACACCTTGAACCGCTTCGGCGGCAGGAAATCGGCGGATTTCGCGGCTTTTCCAATCGGAATTCAAGGTGTTTGGGTTTGGAGTTTTCGGGTTGTTCGATTCTGATGCCGTGGTTCTACCAACTGTTACACCGACAATGAACACGAGTAAAACAAACAATAATGCTAAAATACTTAAAGATTTTTTTTGCAACATAATACTAATCCTCAATAAAATCGTTTAATGGAGCCGGTTCGACGTTGAACTCGACGGATCGGGTTGTTTTCTCTATCGTACAAGTTAATGGTGTTGTTGCCAAGTCTCCGAATTTGGAATGAACAAGACGGACAAGGCGGATTTTTTCCGGTGTTGAATTTTCCGTAGAACCTGTTTTCGCTACAATTATTTTGAAGTTACCAAGCGGAATACCGTGATAACGTCCTTTGGTTTGTGGGCGAACTTGTCCATGAACATCGGTCATTCCGCCAGCGAACCATGTTCCGTTATTTTCTGGAACGCAGGAGATTAAAGCTCCTTCGAGTGGTTTGCCGTTCATCGTGACTGTTATTGTAACGCTATGCAGTTCCGGCATATCTGCTGGTCTTTGAGAACAACCAACCAAAACGGCAAGACAAAATACGGATAATAAAATATTCTTCATAAAAATTCCTTTCAAAATTTACAATGGTTTTGTTTCACCGCCGTCTTTGGATCCCAATGCTCCCCAAACACCGAATCGTGAAGGATTACCGCGTTGAATTGCCGTGTTGGATGTTTGATCGCCACAGTCAATCGTTTGCGAGATGAACCGAACCGAAGCATCTACCAACGCTGCATTGACTCCGCCGGTATGATAACTTGTTGGCGGAACAAGACCGTATCCATTGGAAGCAGCATTCATACAAGCAGGATCATTCGGCGGTCCCATTGTTACGAAAGCAGTTGAGTTCATACGTCCGTTGTATGCCAAGGTACCAAATAGTGAATCAATCAATGATGATGTTAACATTCCATCACTTTGGGCTAAAGTACAAAGACTGGGACGTTCACTAACTCCGCTTACTCCATATTGTCCGCCAGCCAAGACAGTTGGCGTCTTTCGTTCATAGCTGGTTGCATGTTCTGAAAGAAACAATGTGTTCGAAGTTCCATCTGTACAAGATTCAATACCGAACCATGCCAAAACCCCGAACATTCCGCGAGTTGTTTGAAATCCAAAGTCGTTGGCGTTGTTATTATACGTTGAATTGGCATCAATTCTTGCCCAATCTCCTCGACAAGTTACATAATTTGTTCGTGCATTTTGATATTCTGTTCCCCAAAAGTTTGCGGCATAACCAGGTTTACCGGCTTCGCTGTCTGACGGACAAAGGTAAACGGAAGGACTCGGGTAGGCACAAACTTTTTCGATTGATTCTGTTGCGCTTGTCCACCAGGGTTGTGTACATTGTCCCGCGAGTTTTGTGTTCCCGTCAACTGTTCCTGTCATGCTACAAACTTTCATGTAAGCGTCATACCGAGTTTGCTGCTCCATATATGGCGTAACATAAAACAAAGCATTCCAGCAAGATCGTTGAGAATTGTCTGCGCCTTCGTTGTGACAACCGGGACCACTACGACCCGCTGGAAAAGAGTTGTTGACAATGTGATAATTGTGCAACGCAATTGCATATTGTTTCAGATGATTGGTACAAGACATTCGTCTTGCGGCTTCGCGGGCGGCTTGAATTGCAGGTAACAGTAATGCAATTAGCACGCCGATAATTGCAATAACCACGAGTAATTCAACCAACGTAAATCCGAATCGCAAAGAAGGTGAAAGAGATAAGAATTTTTTGGAATAGCGTCGAAAAACCGACCACTCTCCACTATCCGTTCTCAACTCTCCACTCCATATAGCCCCCCCCCCCCTGCTTTGTGCAGTTTACCAAGTTTAACATTTGGCTTTTTGCAAAAAATATTGCCAAAAAACCGACAACACATTTGACTAAATTTTCCATCGTTATTCTCCTTATTTTCTAAGGTTTTGCCGAAACAATTGTGATAAGTTCGCCGAAAAACAACACGGCAAAAAATACATACCACAATCGATTAAGTTTCATAGTTTATGTTAAATAGAGAAAATTGTCAAGCGGAACTTTTGGCTTTTAAAAGAATTTTAGTAGTTATTCAATAGAATTTCGTTAAAAGTTAAACGCAAGGTATTTTACTTTAATGTTTATTGTAGGTGTTGATTTTATTTGAACACGGAAAACACAGAATGCACAGAATTTTTTTTGATTTTGCCGTGTCTTCTGGGTTCAAATTCTTCCTTGAGAAAAGGATTGTTTCAATTGTGCATGTTCCGTCATATTAAGTTAGCGAAAAGGTCTAATCTACCGTACTAATTCCGAACACGCTCTAACCCTCTAGTTTGTGGACATTTCCACGAGGCGTATTACCATATTGGATTCGGTACGGCGAATAATGTGACGCATTTCGAGCGAACTAATTGTCGCAAGAACACGATGAACCGGCAAACCGGAACGATCAATAATCAAATCAATCGGCGTTGGATTTACCGCAATGAATTGTAATACTTTCGTTTCCATTTCATCAAGTTGCAACGCGGCAGGTATTGGAATATTTGTTGTTTCTGTTTTTGGTGTTTGTAGCGATTGAGAAGAGCGGGTTGATTGGAGTTGCGGCGGTAATTGTGATTGCAATGGTGTTTTGGGTTTGACCGGCAGATCAAATTGTTTTAATAAGTCGTCCACCGACTCCACAAGAATTGCGCCGTTACGAATAAGTTGATGACAACCGCGTGATGATTCTTGATCAACACGTCCGGGTATGGCGAATACTTTACGTCCTTGTTTGGTGGCAAGAGTTGCCGTGATCAACGCTCCACTTTGGAGCGGAGCCTCAACAATTAAAACACCAAGCGATAAACCACTGATAATTCGATTCCGTTGCGGAAACATTCCTCGTTGCGGAACCTGATCCGGCATGTATTCGCTGATGATCATTCCATTGGTTACAATCTTTTGGGCAAGATCGCGATGTTCCTGCGGAAAGAGATGGAGCAAACCGCCGCCAAGTACCGCAATTGTTCGACCGTCAACCGCCAACGTCCCACGATGCGCCGCTCCGTCAATTCCCAACGCCAAACCACTAATAATTGTAAAACCATATTGCGACAGTTCCGACGCTAAACGTTCGGCTTGTTGATGCCCGTATTGTGTGGCATGACGTGTGCCGACAATCGCAACAGCAAAATGATCCCATGCCCGAAATTCTCCTTGAACAAACAAAAAAAGCGGCGGATCGTCTATTGTTCGTAACAATTTTGGATATCTCGCATCGTGTTGCGCAATTAACGCAATTCCGTTTGTTCGACATTGGTTAATAAGTGTTTCGGGTTGGCAAACAGAATAGGCTTGCGCAATATTGTTTGCAATTTTGGAACCGATTCCTTCAACTTCTTGTAACTGTGATACTGTTGCGTTAAGCACGGACTCGGCATTTCCGAAACGACGAAGAAGCCGTTGCGTCAACATGGAACCAATTCCATCAACCATACTCAACACGATTTCAGGAATTAATTCTTCCGGTTCGTAAATTTTTTCAATATAGCCGGAATGTTCTGCGAAGTTTTCGGTCAGATTTTTATCTGTTGCAACATGATCTGTTTGTTCCGGTAACTGATTCGAGGGTTCGCTAACCATAGGTTTTGAAGCCAAACAGGTTAATGGCTATTTGAATGAGCCGAACAGGGAACATCGACACTTCGCCGGTAACTCGTATCACTTTTCACGTTTACTGTTATTGACAAACGGTAACACGATATTTTTTACCGGTTTCTGGCATACGCTGCGCCGCAGGTTGGGCAAGCCGCTGTTGCGATGAGGCGTCCGCCGGCGTTCGCCGCAGAACCGGAACGAGCTGCCGTATTCAATGCTGCGCTGTTAAATGTTGCTGTATTTTTATTACATGTCGGACAGTAAGTCGAAGTTGGACTGGATGCTTTTGCCGCCGCCGAACCACTGTTGCAGGTTGCACAATAAACACCGGATGATTGTGTTTGTCTGGAGGCGGTGTATGTAACACTACGGTTTTGCTGTTGCATTCGCGAAGACGAGGGCAACATGGTTCCTTGTCTAACCGCTCCGTAATTCGCATACGATCCGTAAGATGAAATAGCACTCATGGTAATTCCTTTATCAAATTAAATTTTTTGACACGCGGTACAAACTATACGGTACAAACTATACAGTAAGACTCATTTCGCCAAACCGCTATCTCGTTAAATGATTAACGTACGGCAACATGAAACTTAACGTCTCTGGCAAGTAACAGAGTATTCAACGTAAAATGGAGTCTGTCAAATGAAGTCGATAAAAATTTTGACCAAGACAAACAGAAGTGTTCCGGTTTTTGCGATTATGAGAATTGTCCGAAAACGAACACAAAGTAAGGATTACGGCGAATTTTCCAAACGTTTACAAATTGAGGTGTTCTTGTCGGGAAACAAAAATAAACAAAATGTTTGACCGACAAGTCTGCTATCGCCAACGTGTTGTTTCGGCAAAATATTACCTTCCTCACGTTACCCACCCGAAAAATCCTATCTATTTCAACAACTTTAACAACCAACTCAGAAATAGTTAAAAAAAAAGATTGTCGCAAATGAATCGGTTTCTACCATAGAGCGATTTATCTGGAATATTATCAAGGATGATTTGCAATTCCGACATAAGATTTCTGAATAATCAAGAACAATATTTTTTTCATCGCGGCAATAAAAACAACCATGAAAAATTGTCTTGTTCGACCTTTTTCCCCCCGATAACGTATAAAGATTACTCGTTTATTTGATTAGGAGAATTTGATAAACGTGTTACCGTGAAAATGGCAATACAACTAAAAACAGTGTTGTTGCCCGGAATGGTAAAAGATTATCGTGAAGATTGTCAATATTGTGGAGAACAAAGGTTATTTTCTGATGCAGGATGCAATGAATCGGATACAATTATTTTCTTTGATACTATTGGGGTTGCTTATTGGGATTTTGGGTTGCAACGTCAAACTTCAATCAATACCTCCTTCGGAGGCAGTTTCTGTTGTACCGAACCGTAATGTCACAGAGCATGCCGAAACGATTGCGGTGAAATTTCTTGATGATTACCGTCGAGGGTTTGAGTTGGCAAAACGGGACAGGAAGTTGGTGTTAATTTTCTTTACGATTCCCAATTCCGACATTTCGCAACGCATGATGGAAACAACATTTTGCGATGAAGAAATCAAACGTCTTTCGAACAGATTTATTTGTATTCGAGTGGATGGTTCGAAGGAGTCTGAGTTTTGTAAATCAATTGAGATCAAGGGATTTCCAACTATTCTTTTTATGACGCCCCAAGGCGAAGAGTTACAACGTCTTGTTGGCAAACTGACGCCGGATCAATTGGCGCTTCCCATGCACGTGATGATTCAATCCACTGCCACCAAAACCAGCGCCATTCTTCGAAAGTAATTTCCTTGCGAAACGAGAAGGAACAAGTTTGCTAAAAGACACGGTGTCCGCTAAGAATTTTGCGGAAAGATTTGCTTTGTTTTGGGTTTGGCATTCAGAGCGCTCTAAGGGAATCGAACCCTCAATTACAGCTTGGGAAGCTATCGTGTTGCCACTACACTAAGAGCGCGGGTCATGGTAAAATAACTTAGTCGGAAATTATATCCGGTTTATTGCCGCAAAGAAGCCCCCCAAGCCATTTCGATTTGTGCGAATGATGTTTTCTTGTTTTCAGCCTAATCTTTCTGTTGATTGTGTTCTCGATTTAACTTGGGAATGTCTTCAAAAGTATCATCTTCAATCGCTTCTTCTTGATGTTGATTGTACTCTTAAAAGTTATCGATCTTCCGATATTTCGCCGGAAATTTTGTGTTGGATTAACACGATGCAAGAGCATGGAGTTGGTCTTTGCTTGGTTTCCAACGGTCATCGCAAACGTATTCGGGGTATTGCCGAACGAGTTCGCTTACCGTTTGTGGCGCCGGCGTTGAAGCCGTTGCCGTTTGGTTGTTGGGAGGCGATTCGGACGATGAATTTCGACAAAAAGTCAACGGCGATGGTTGGAGATCAAGTGTTTGCTGATTTACTTGCCGGAAAGTTTGCTGGACTGTTTACGATATTGGTTGCGCCTCTTCGACCGGAAGAGGAGCCGTGGTTTGCCCGCATGAAACGTCCTTTGGAACGAATCGTGTGCTGTTCGCGTTCATTATTTTGAAATTGACCCAATCCTTTATTGGGAGTTATTCTATGAAAAAGTCATTATTACAAAAGTATTATGTTGGAGTTGATGTTGGCGGTACGAAGATTCAAGCGTCTTTGGTGACGGAAGTTGGTTCGGTGCTTGCGAACCATCGTTGTGAAACGCCTCGTGGAGTTTCTGGTCATAATGGTTCGGTGGAGCGGACGTTGAGTGCGATTGAGGAATCGATTCGAGTTTTGCTTTGTGAGCAAAATTGTATGCTTGATGATATAGCTGGTATTGGTATTGCAGTTCCGGGCGTGGTGCAACAAGAAAGCGGATTGGTTGTTGTTACTCCCAACATGAATCTTTCCGGTGTTGAACTTGGTCGTATTATGAAAGACCGATTTGGAGTTCCGGTGTCTATTGGTAATGATTGCAATCTTGGAACGCTTGGCGAATGTTGGCTTGGTAGCGGGCGTAATACGTCGTCTTGTGTTGGAATTTTTGTTGGGACAGGTATTGGTGCTGGTATTGTGTTTGACAACCGTGTTTTTAATGGAGCGGGTCAAGCTGCTGGTGAAATTGGTCATATTATTTCGCAAATTCCTTGTGACCATTGGCGGCGAGAGATGATTTCGACAAAACGCAAACGGGAAGCGAAGAGTTCTAAGAGCAAGGAGTTGGATATATCGCGTTGTGGTTGTGGTAATTATGGTTGTTTTGAGACGTTTGCGAGTCGTAGTGCGATGGAGCGATTTATTCGCGAGGCGGTTGAAGGTGGGGCGAAGTCGGTGATTACCGAATTGAATGGTGGAACACTGAATCTTATTAAAAGTGGAGCGATTGCCAAGGCGCTTAAAGCCAATGATAAGGTGGTTACCTCGATTGTTCGTTATGCGGCGCAAGTGATAGGTTATGCTTGTTTGACGGTTCGTCATTTGATTGATCCTGAGGTGATTGTTCTTGGTGGTGGTGTTCTTGAGGCTTGTCAAAAATTTATGATGCCGGTGATTGATGCGGTTGTTGCCAATGACCAATTGCCGGTGTTGTCGAGTAATCGGCGTATTTTGATATCTTCTCTTGGTGACAATGCGGTTGTGTTGGGGGCGGTGGCGTTGGTTCGGAGCCGCAATGGTTTCAATCCGCTCCGAAAAACGCATCGAATTATTCCTAAATATCCACAACTCCATTTTATGGCGGAAAAAGTCATTCATATTGCGGACGAACCTTATGCGAAGGATTTTTTTATTCTTTCTGATGGAACGATTCGACCGCGGTTGAGGTTGCCGAAAAAGAATATTCATGGTTTTCGGCTTAAAGATATTCAGATGTTGGTGGAGGGTGGGGTTGATTTGATTATTTTTGGTTCTTCTGAGGCGGGTGAGATTACTCTTTCTGGTAAATGTCGTGATTATCTTTTTCGGCGTGGTATTGATTACCGTATTCTGCCGCTTGACGAAGCCGTTCATTTTTACAACACGGTTGCGGTGCGACGTTCTGCTGTGTGGCATTTTGCTGTTGACGGCAACTAGTTTGGCGTGTTCATCAAAATCAACATGAAGTTGTTGGCAACAGCAACCGGTGTGATTTTTCATTTTAATACTTCTTTTGGTGATGATTTTATTTGAACGCGGAATTTTTTATTTTTCTGTGTGTTCTGTGTTCAATTGATCTTTTGAGAAAAGGATTAGATCTTTTCTCGAACCCTTCCCTGAGACAAAAGTCAACTCTTTTCAGGTGGGTGATGTTTCTAAAAAGGTGGGTGACCTTTCTTTTCAGGTGGGTGACCTTTCTTTTCAGGTGGGTGACCTTTCTTTTCAGGTGGACAATCTTTCTTTTCAGGTGGGCGACCTTTCGCCGAAAGGTCGCGTCGGCGCTAGCCGACTTGACCCTGTGTTGAGCCGGCAATCTGTGTTGCCAAACGGTTTGAAATCCGATTTCCTGCCGAAAACAGGGGCTAATCGGCTTTCGCCGATGTGATGTTTCGGCGAAACATCACCCACCTTCGAGGCAACATCACCCACCTTTTAGTGAATAGTTGATAGTGAATAGTGAATAGTTCGCAAGCGGAATTATTGCCAAGATAGTAATAATTCCGCTTGCGGCATCTCAACTATTCACTATTCACTCA
>JAIRTV010000075.1 GCA_031254675.1 Planctomycetaceae bacterium
CCAAAAAACAGATAATCTTTGAATTGTTGTTCAGAGATGGAATTGCCGAGCGTGACACACAACATCAAAGCAGGAAAGACAACAAAAAGTTGCTGACCGCCAATTTGCTCCATAAATTCCATACAATTAGGAAACAATTTGGAGATTTTTTCTGATGGATTTAGACAAACTATCGCGACATTTTTTTACGTTTTTCTTTCTTTTATTCTTTTGTGTTGTTCCGCTTGGGGCGTCGGAGACAGGACACGAATTTATTCGCTTATTCCCCGATCAACGGATATTGCTGCAACCAGGGCAAGCTCTTACCACATTCGTCAGCGGCGACTACGAAAAAATTGACGCCTTCCGAGAGGTTGCGCCGGTTATTACGCTCGAAGATGGCGGCAAAAACGAAGTGGTTGATGTTGCCGTCAAAAACGGGCAACTCCAACTTCGTTGGAAGAAAATCGGCACCAGCCAAATCACCCTGCGAATCGAACAACCCAATTCCGAATACGTTTTTTATGATCATGTTCGTCTCGAAGCATGGACACCGGATTACGGGATAATGTTTTTTTCGGTACTTGGCGGTTTGGGGCTTTTTTTGCTCGGAATGCGTCAGATGTCGGACGGTCTGCAATTAGTTGCCGGTCCCAGTCTTCGCAAGTTAATCGCCACCGTTACCGATAACCGTTTTTTCGCTGTTCTTGTCGGTTTTGGTGTTACTTCTATCATTCAATCCAGCAGCGTCACAACCGTTATGGTCGTCGGCTTCATCAACAGCCGAATTATGACCCTTTCCCAAGGAATCGGTGTGATTATGGGCGCAAATATCGGCACAACAGTTACCGGTTGGATTTTGACGCTGGATATTGGAAAATACGGTTTGCACATGATTGGCGTGGCGGCGTTGATCTATCTGTTTTCCAAAATCGAACGCACACGCTTTCTCGCAATGATTGCTTTGGGGTTGGGGTTTGTATTTTTTGGTCTCGAACTCATGCAACGCGGTTTTGTACCACTTCGCGATTTGCCGGAATTTTCTGCATGGATGGAATCGTTTTCGGCGGAAACACAGTTGGGGGTTTATTTTTGTATTGCGATTGGCTGCATTATGACTCTAACCATTCAGTCGTCCTCCGCAACATTAGGAATTACCATCTCGCTCGCCGCAATCGGAGTGATTCGGTTTGAAACAGCAGCGGCGTTGGTACTTGGGGAAAACATCGGAACAACAATTACTGCCGTGTTGGCGTCCATTGGCTCTTCCACCAACGCCAAACGTGCTGCGTATTTTCATGTGTTGTTCAATGTTTTAGGAGTTCTTTGGATTTCGTCGATTTTCCGGTGGTTGTATCTTCCGATTATTTTTTATCTTGTCGGGACGGATCCGGCAACCGGTTTAATTCGCGACCCCAAAGTCGGAATTGCCATGACTCATACCTTGTTCAATATCGCCAACACGATTCTATTTTTGCCGTTTACTGGAATTGCGGCGACATTTCTTTTGCGTTATGTGCGAGACAACACGAACGAAACAGAACAAGAACAATCACGATTGACAACACTTGGGATTCGTCGTCTGGAAACTCCGGCAATGGCAATTGAACGTTCCCGAATTGAAGTGATCCGAATGGGTAATAGTTGTCTTCAATTGTTGGAAAAGTTGACGTTGCTGATTGATGCGGAAGAACCGGATCAGAAGGCGATTGACCATGCATTTCATCAAGAGGAAGAATTGGATACTTTGCAGGATGAGATTATTGAATACACATCGAGTTTGCTTTCGGGGAATATTTCGCATGATATTGGTGATGCGGCGCATCAGCAACTCCGAATGGCGGACGAGTTGGAGTCGATTAGCGATTATTTGATTGTGATTCTCAAGTCGGACTTGAAGATGCGGAAAGACGGTTTGGCAATTCCAGAACCGCAAAAATCAGAATTTAAGGAGTTGCATCGTGTTACGGAAGAATATCTTGCTATGATTCTGCGTTTCTATTCGGCTCGCAAAACTGATTTTGCGGACTTAACGACAGAGGTTCACGCGCAAGGGCATAGTCTTACTCGCAAAGCCAAAATTACGCGGGATCTCTTTATCAAACGAATGTCGGAAGAAAAATTCGACCCGCAAATTGTGATTGCGTTCAACACGCAGTTCAATGCTTATCGTCGAGTTCGAGAACACGCCCAAAATGTTGCGGAAGCGATTGCCGGAATGAAATAAAACAAACCGGCGTCCTATTACCTTTTCTCTAACTTTCGGCAAACAAGGTGGGCGACCTTTCGCCGAAGGATTTTCATCCACGGTCACATTGCCGCAAGGCAATTCTGACCCTGTTTCCGGACCGAATCGTAAAGCGTCATGAGTCTATTACTGGCTTTTTATGTCTTCGCTCCAGATTTGGCGTATTCGTTCGATTTTCCGTTCGACGGTGCGGCGAACACAACCAAGTTTGACAGCAATTTCTTCGGTACGATGCCCCTCAAGCGTCATCAACGCAATTTGTTTAAGCGTTTCATCGCCAAGTTTATCAAGCAAAATCTGGCAGTTCTCAACAACCGCAAGCGCCAACTCCGGTGTCGGCTCCGCCCCAAGAACATTGCCAATACCATTGCGGTTCGTCTCGTCCGCCCGCCCAAAAACCGATTCGCCACGAATCCCTCCACCACCACGTTTTCGCGCGTAATGCCGCCGCAATTTCGCCGTCGCCTTCCTCGCCGTAATCGTGACAAGAAGTTTCCATAAATCTTCACGGTTTTTAATATTCCCGAATTTTTGTTGAATCATCCCATGATAAAAACTATTCATGGCACTAAGCGCCACATCTTCTTCGTCAACATCACGCAACGGCATCCCATCAAGTTTGCGACGGGCTAACCGCACCAACTTGCCAAAATATTCGTCCCATATTTTGCTCGCAACTTCTTCGTTGCCGTCCGCTAAATGAAGAATCCAACTGGAAACTTGTTCTGACATTGGAGTACAAGGAAAAAATAACGTGCTGGATAAATTAATAATCAGTTAAAAACAAACAGAATTAACGCCGTTCCCACCCAATTTTTTTGTACAGCAACAAGTTGTTTACTCAATTCACAGCAAAAAAGAAAATAGACAGTAACATCATTTACTCCTTTTTGGCGAGCGGTTTGCCGACATTCCACGCTTTGGCAATTTTTTTGCCGACACTGTAATAATTTCGCGTGCCATAGTCAAAGATAATTGGCAGTATCTTTTCAATATCAGGAAATTTTCCCGTGTCGTCAAAACAATCCTCATCCGCTTTAACATCTTTAATTTCGCCAATAATTATTTTGCTTGTACCGTGGATAAATTCTTTGATCAATGAACATTCGAGTATTACTGGACATTCGGCGATGTACGGCGCATCAACTTTTTCCGCTTGAACTGCCGTAAAACCGCACGTCGCAAATTTATCGAACTTGCGCCCCGAAACAATTCCGCCAAAATCTGTTTCAGTAACTAATTTTTCGGACGGAACATTGATTGTGAACGCTTTTCGGGTTAGCAACGCCTCATGTGTCCAACGCGACGGGCGTATCGCAATCATCAGACTCGGCGGTTCAAGTGCACAAATTCCACCCCACGCAACGGTCATAAAATTCGGTTTATCATTGGCATCATAAGTGGCAACAAGCAACGTCGGCTCTGGATACAGTAACGGCATTGTCCCCAAAGAACGTTTCATTTTAACGGTCATCTAAATTCTCCTGACAAATAGGAAAAAGTTATTTTTTATAAGAATTAAATCCGTTTTTCAATAAGACAAAACCCAATTGCCAACCACCTCAATGAGTATAACTTACTCAAAAATTAAAACAACTCTCCCAATTATATTAAAACAATAACTAAGGAACTTTCGAAAAGCATCGCTTTTCGTTGTTTATTTCGCTTCGGCTAAGGTTAAAAGATAACGTTGGTATCGTGCAAAGCAAACGTATCGTTGACATCTTTTTTACGCTGTTCGTCTGCAAGATACAACCGGTAGAATTGGTTTTTCCATTATATTTGTATTTATCTCAGCAAATTCCTACCCAATTTAACAATGAAAATGATTTTCTTTTTTTCCTCCAAACGATTTGAAAGGTAAATTATCTTTTAGGAATATCACGATCTTGAGATGAATAATCGAAATAAAAATAGGAGTGTCATTATGAAAAAAAATTTTATTGTTATTGTATTTTTTTGGGTGGTGTTTATTCTTTTGCAGGAGTCGGTAGCCGATACGGTTCGTAGTGTCCGGTTTGTCTGGCATAACGCAACACAAAACCGAACAATTCCAGTAAAAATATTTTATCCGGCAAAAATCAGTGAAGAAAAAATACCAGTACTCGTGTTTTCGCATGGGTTGGGTGGTTCGATTGATTGTTGTTCTTATCTTGCCAATGCATGGGCGTCACAGGGATTCGCTGTCGTCTTGTTACAACATCCAGGAAGCGATGAAAATATCTGGAAAGGAAAAATTTTGATTTTGAACGAATTTAAAGAGTCTTATCGTTACCACTGGAATGGACGCTCGCGAGCGGAAGATATTAAATTTGTGTTGGATCGCGTGGAACAACTTATTGACGACAATCATCCGTTTGCAATTAAATTTGATCGTAACCGAATTGGTGTTGGCGGTTATGATCTTGGAGGTCTTGCTGCGTTGCTTGTTGCTGGTCAGGTTCCTTCCGATCAAGGCGATTCGCTTTACGATTCTCGAATCAAAGCGGTGTTGGCAATGAGTCCGCCAGTGCGTTTTACCAACAAAAGTTTTCAAGATGTTTACGCTCCGATTGAAGTTCCTGCTCTTTTCGTAACGGGGACAGAAGACAATAGTATTGTCGGTTCAACCAAAGCCTATCAACGTCGTATTCCGTTTGATTCCATGACTTGCAATGATCGGTATTTGGTTGTGTTTCAAGGCGGTGATCACCGAATTTACGGTGGTCGGATCTTTTCGCTCTTAGCCCGAAACGATCAACTCTTTCAATCGGCAATTATTCGCGTTTCAAATTGCTTTTGGAAAGCGATTCTTCAACAAGACGAAAACGCCGCAATCGTGTTAAACGGTTACGGTTTTCAACGTTTACTTGGTGGTATGGCAACAGTTGAGCGGCGCATCGACACAACCGAAATAAATGCAACAAAAACAAACTCAACCGAAACCGCGCCGCAATCCGACAATATGGAAAAAACGGAAACAAAAAAACCGGAATCTATTGAAGAGTTTCCCGTAACTCGGTTCTATCGTAATATCACACGGAAATACGCCAATGCCGCAACAATTCCGTAACGTCTTCCGTCTTACCTATTTCCGCAACTATTTCCACAACCACGTGATTCTGTGAATGTTAGAAAATTTCTCTGATTGTTTGACATGTTTGTTTATAAAACAACTGTTGTGTTCCCTGGCTCGTACTTTCCAAAAAATTTGACGAAAAATATCCAGTATTTTCACGTTTTTTTTAATATCTGGACTTTTATATTTTGTTGCGTTTTTTTTAGGAATACACTGACATATGTTCCGACAATCCGTTTCGCTCAATGCGTTTTCTTATTCATCGCAAACGACACGGAAACCGACATTGAACACGGGTTGCCATGCTTCGTAGGGACGGCGTAAACCGCTTCGCGACCATTTTGGGCGATCACGCCACGAACCTCCACGAACAACTTTACGCAAATCAGT
>JAIRTV010000098.1 GCA_031254675.1 Planctomycetaceae bacterium
CGATTCTATCGGGAGTGTTTCAAAATGATGTTTAAGTTTAGGGGTGATTCCAATTTTTGTGCCACCGCATGAATTCGGATTTCAAGCCGCCATTGAAAGTTACAACGGACGATGGGAACGCGCCGTCTGGAATCGATTTCATTTCAAAAATATCAATGAAATTCAAACTCAATCCGATCATTACGTCTATGCTGTTAAGGAAAAAATAGAAACAACAATAAAACTCGCCGAAACAAGAAAAATTATTGACAAAAATTGGAAATTTAGTAATAAAATACCACAAAAGGGAACAATTATTTTCATTAGGAGAACAGACAATAAAGGACGGGTAAAAGTGATGGGACATCTATGGCAACTGGACGAAAATTGGACAACAAGACTTATCAGAGCAACTGTTGATTTAAAAAATCATATGATCCTTTTTCACAAATTAAGAAGAAAAGACCCTTTCAATCACGCCTATATCGGATACGCTGAATATCTGTTACCAACACGAAAATCATCAAAATAATCGTAATATTTAACTAAAAGTTACAAATTCAAGTGACAACTTGACGAGACTTCACTGTATCGACACTTGCTGAGACTTGGCTAATAGTTGAAATGCCGCAAGCGGAATTATTGTCTTGTGGTAAAAATTCCGCATTGCAACACTCTCCACTATCAACTTTCCACTTTCCACTACAAGTTGTTAGGGAAAAGTTAAAAGAAAGGTATTACAGATAAGGAACAATCCCCCCTTGATTTTTAGTCCAAATTCTGTGATGATAGGAGGAAAGATTGAGAATTTCGTGTTTTCTGTGTTATTTATTATTACTGAATCGTTGACAACTCCTGAAGAAAAAAAGATGTTTTTTGAAGTTTCTTTAATATGGTTTTATTTTCCGTTTTTCTAGGTTTTTTTGGCTTAATACTGAGTGCAACATTTAGCGGTTCGGAAACGGCGTTTTATCGTATTCCGAAACTTCGTCTTCGTCTTGATGTTCTGGAAAACGATCCGGTTGCCGCACGGATGTTGCGGCTCGTCAATAACTCCAGCCTGTTTGTTGCGACCGTGTTGGTCGGCAACAATGTCGCAAATTACACGATTTCTCTGGCAACCGTTCTGCTGGTAAGTTGTTTCATGCCTCATTCGCGCGAAGTTTTTGTCGAAATCGGGTCAACATTGATTCTGGCTCCGTTTTTGTTTGTTTATGGCGAAATGTTTCCCAAATATCTTGCTTTACGCGCTCCAAACCGCATGCTTCGGTTTTTTTCGCCAATTCTTGTTTTTTGTCATTGGCTTTTTCTTCCTATTACGGGGTTGCTTCAAATTTTGAATCTTGCACTCACTCTTTTTTGGGGGCATCCTCGTCAATTACTGCAATGGACATTGGGGCGTCAGGAGTTGGCGCGGGTGTTGGACGAAGGGCAGGAAACCGGAATCTTGTTCGATACACAACGCCGTTTAGCAGACGGAGTTTTCGATGTTTCCGTGCAACTTATCAAAGATTGGGTGATTCCTCAATCTCATTTACCGATCATCACCACGAATATGAAACCGGCAGAAGTTCTCGAAATTGCGAGGAAAAATCGTTGTACGGAGATGCCGGTTTATGAAGACGAACAATTTTTCGAAAGCGGCATTCCTGAAAAAACAACAACCAAAAAAGAAGAATATGGTGATATGCCGGTTGGTTATGTTCGCACGATTGATCTTGAAATTGCGGTGCGTAACCAATTAGACGAGCAAGCCCGACAACTGCTTCAGCTTTTGCACACGGAATTACCGATTCGGAGTACGGTTGAAATTTCCAGTCGCCACACACTTTTAACAGGAATGATTTTGATGCAGACATTGCAAGGTTCATTCGGTTGTGTGGTCAATGAACATCGCCGTTGTATTGGTTTTGTTCGTTCCGATCAATTGCGTGATGTTCTTCTCGGAAAAACAGGACGCGGCGTGAGTTCTGGTCTAGGAATCTGTTAGGCAACGCAAATTAACAACCTCTCTCTCCCCAATCACAAATTATAAATCACACATCCCTCATGAATGCATTTCGGATTATTTCGCTCCAATCTGGGAGTAACGGCAACTGTTATTTCATCGAATCCGGTGAGACGCGACTTCTTATTGATGCTGGAATTACCGCCTCACGAACTGCTGACCGGCTCAACGCTTGTGGTATTGATGTTTCGTCGGTTCAAGGAATTATTATTTCCCATGCTCATTCGGATCATATTAGTGGAGCGGGAGTATTGCATCGACGGTACAAGATTCCGGTTTGGCTTACTCGTGGAACTTATCATCAGGCAACCACTTCGCCGAATGTTGCCAGAAAACTGGGAAAATTACAAGAACCGCATCTTTTTCAAGCAGGAGAATCGTTTCAATTGGGAGGGTTGACGATTGAAACGATGTCCACGCCGCATGATGCACAGGATTCGGTTTGTTTTGCTTTCGACGATGGTTCGGTGCGGTTTGGAATTATGACGGATTTGGGTTGTCGTTTTCTGGGGCTTGGCGAAATGGTGGAAACACTGGACGCAATATTACTTGAGAGTAATTATGACGAAACAATGCTTGCAACTGGAGCTTATCCGGAAGAAACTAAACAACGAATCCAAAGCGATATCGGACATCTTTCCAATGTGGAATCAGCTAAACTGATTCAAAAATACGGCAAGAAGTTACGTTGGGCGTGTTTGGGGCATCTTTCCGAACACAATAATACGCCGCAAAAAGCTCTTCAGACACACCGAACAATAATTGGTGATTCTCTTGATCTTTTTATTGCTTCTCGGTATCAATACACAGAAGTTCCCACCTTAGAACACTAACAACCACTATCAATTCAATAGACATTTTCTCTAACTTAATAGGACGAAACGTCATCCACCTTTTGAACACGGAATACACTGATCACACGGACGCGTTGTTCACTGCGTTTGAGACTGGTCAGTTGCTCAATGCGAGCTGCCGCTTCTTTCGCAGAAGTCGGGGGATATTTCGTGAATTCCTCGATAATCGAAACACGATACGCTTCGAGATCGCTTGGATGGTTCAGTCCGATATTCGTTACAAATTCGATTCCGTCTTGCCGAAACATGGTGATCACATCACGAACGGTATGAGCAACACAAAACTGAAATAGAACCAATCTAAAGGTTCTCGAAAAGAGCCCGTTCATTGACGGTGCGGAGTATATTAGTGTCGGGGCGGGTATTGGATCTATGGCAGGTATTGCATGTGTTACCGCTTGCACTTGAGATTATACTCTAATGAAATCAAACCGAAAGGTACATTTTATTACAAAAATTGAAACGGCAACAAAAATAGCACTCATTATACAAAGAGTCAATTGAATCAAATAAATATCTTCGAGAGAAATCGGGTGATTTCAATATTTCAAACTCTTTTATTTGCAGTGTGAAACGCAACTTTGCAAAAGTTCAGTTAAAAAACAAAGTTGTCTATTTATGTTATAGAAAATATTATTCTAACACGGCGAGAGCGATTTCCACGCGACCGAATGGCGCACTCACCTGAACTCCGCAAACGCGATGCCGTACCGCCGCAATCATTTCACGCGCAATCTCAATCCCCACCGCTAATTGTTCTTCCTTCGACGATTTTGATACCGCATGCATTCGGTTCATTGTTTCGTCCGGCACAATCACTCCGGGAACTTCGTTTTGCATAAATTCCGCGTTACGATAACTTGCCAAAGGCCAAATTCCGGCGAGAATCGGAATCGGACAATGCCCAATCGCATCCAAAAACGACAATAACGCATTGGGATCGAACACGGGTTGAGTGATTGCAAATTCGGCACCGGCATCAATTTTTTTACGAAACCGGTCTAATTCCCGTTTCCGGTCAAGCGAAGTCGGGTCAAGCCCAACTCCAATCACCGCATGAGTGGGCGAAAGCGCCTGACCACCAAGATCAACCCCACGATTCAAACGCCGTTGAACCGCCGACATACCGATAGAATCCGTATCAAAAACTCCGGTCGCGTCGGGATAACCGCCAAGTTTAGGCGGATCACCGGTTACAAAAAGAAGGTTGCGGATTCCGAACGCCGCACAACCAAGAAGATCCGCCTGCATGCCAATCAAATTTCTGTCACGACAACAAAAATGTAGAATCGGTTCAATATTCGCTTCCTGGAGAATTTGTTGCGCAACAACCAACGGCGAAATACGAGAACTGGCTCTCGGTCCATCAGGAATATTGATCGCATCAATTCCGTGACGATAAAGTTTCCGGCTCTTTTCAATGGATTCGGTTAAATCGTAACCGCGTGGCGGAACCAATTCGACAGTAGTAACCCAATCGCGGTGAGCCAGCTTCCACGACAAACGAGAACGATCTTGAAACGGAGTTTCCGGTTGTTCTTTGACTTCCGGCTGCGCCGCGTGAAGAACCGTTTTCGCGGATCGTCCTTTGTCAAGCGGTTTGATCATTTTGGCTATTTCACGAATATGATCCGGCGTCATTCCGCAACAACCGCCAATTGCCGCAACACCAAGATTCGCCAGCCGCATCGCGTAAGTCGCCACATATTCAGGAGAACAATAATAAATCTGACGTCCTTCAAACTCTTTGGGGGTGCCGGCATTCGGTTGAACAATCAACGGCAAATGTGTTACTTTAACGGCTTCTTCCGCCGCTTGCAAAAGACCCTCAGGACCAACACCGCAATTCATTCCAAACGCTACCGGTTGAGCAAGATTGTCGGGAAGGGGGGCAAGAAGCCGAGCAATCGGTTCGCCGGACACCGATTCCTTATCCGAAACAACCGTACACGATAAAACAAATGGAATGTTCGGACGTTTGGTCATTGCCCGCGCAGCACGTTCCATGGCGTCGCGAGACGGTTGGGTTTCGAATAGAATCACATCGACTCCGTTACCAGAATCCCAAAGCGCATCAACTTGTTCAAGAATCATGGCTTCGAGTTCGGACTCGGTGTACGTTCCCAACGGAATAGGACCAATCGAACCAGCAACAAACAACGAATTAGTCGTCGAACCGGATGACGCAATTTGACGAGCAATTCGCACGCCAGCTTGATTAATGTCAACAAGTCGGTCAGCAATTCCATATTTTTCCAATGTATGACGGTTTGCGCCAAACGTATTGGTTGTTAAAACATCCGCGTTGGCGTTGCGATAATCTGTCAGAATTTGTTCAATTAAATGCGGTTCCGTCAAATTGAGTTCGTCGAAACAACGGTTGGTAAAAATATGGTGCCGATAAAGTTCCGTTCCCATCGGACCGTCGAAAACAAGAATACGTTGGTGAATCGCTTCCGTGAATGTGGACATTGTTTTGGATTAAGGGTAAATAGTTAATGTAGCAAATAATAAACAACAGTAAAAAAATCACATTATTTTATATCACTAAACAACACGGTTGTCGAGAGGGAACACGTCAACAATATTTCAATGGAATTTTTATCAATAACGGACAAGATGACAACAATTTAGTTTAAGGTTGTCTATCATTGTTGACTCACCGTTAACGAAAATTCAAACGAACCATGACAAATTTTCTACCGGAATTTGATGTGTGATGAATAGAAGATGTGTGATGAATAGAAATTGTTGCGTTTTTTTATGACATTCCTGTTACGAGTTGCCGCAACGTGTCAATTCTATTATGACTTTTCGACAAGTTTTCTCCAATTAAAAATGAACGGATTCCGGTTCGCATTGTCATTTCAATATCTGAACGCGAAGAAATACCACTGGCTGCGACAATCGTTTGATCAGGCGAAAAATAGTGTGCAAAATTTCCTGCTCTTTCCGTATCAACATTCATTGTTGCCAGATTCCGGTTGTTAATGCCAATAAGCGGAAAATGAAACGGTTCAATTTTTCGGATATCTTCTTCGTCAGAAACTTCAACCAATACGTCAATTTGTAACGAAGTTGCCAGATCGTGCAGATTTTTGAGTTGTTCTATCTCCAGACATCGGACAATCAGCAGCATACAATCCGCATACAACGCCGTTTCATAAACCTGATATTCCGAAACAATAAAATCTTTCCGCAATACCGGAAGTTTACAGTTTTTTCGTGCAGAAATGAGGTCTTCCAAAGAACCGGAAAAATAATGTGGTTCCGTCAACACGGATAAACACGCCGCACCACCAATTTCATATTCTGTTGCACAAATAATCGGATTCAGATCAGGAGCAAACAACCCTTTGGACGGACTACCGCGTTTGATTTCCGCAATAATCGCCGCCGTATCCGGTGATGTTTGTATTTTATGTTGCAATGCCGTACGGAATGACCGAAAATCATTGCGATCACGACAACGAACACATAATTCCGTTTCGGGAACTTTTTTCGTTTCGTAATCTTTTTGACGTGAAACTATAATTTCGTTAAGAATATTCATTTTGGTAATTGTCTATTTTTATTAACGGCTAAATCCACTGATAAAATAATCCGCAAACGACGCTGATTTTTGCAAACTATTTTTATTTTTAAAACCAATGTCTTTGTTTACGATTTTTTGGAAGCACTGATTAATTGTTCCAATTTATCAGTTGCTGCGCCGGAATCTATTGATTCTGCTGCCAGTTTAATTCCGTCTTCAATCGTAACCGCTTTTTCCGCACAAACTAAAGCGGCAGCGGTATTAAGTAAAACAATATTTCGTTTACCACCGCGAATTGTTCCGGTTAAAATACCACGTAACATTTCAGCATTTTCTGTAGCATTTCCGCCTTGCAATTCATTGGGAGTTGCCAGTTCGCCACCGAAATAAAGTTCTGGAAAAAAATCATACGTTTTGAACTGCCCGTCAAAAAATTGTGTTACACGGCTTCGTGTTGTCAAGGTCAATTCGTCCATTCCGTCATAACCGTACACCACCATCGCACGACGGCAACCAAGTTCACGTAACACTCCGGCAAACATTTCTGTCAATTTGGGATCGTAAACGCCAAGTAACACACAACTTGCACCTGCCGGATTGGTCAACGGACCAAGAAGATTGAATAACGTACGAATACCGAGCGATTTACGAAGCGGAGCCACGCGACGCATTGCCGGATGAAATTGTTGTGCAAATAAAAATCCGATTCCGATTTCTGCGACGATTTCTTCGACTTGTTCCGGTTGAAGTTGCAAATTAACGCCGCACGCTTCCAACACGTCGGCACTGCCGCAACGACTGGACACGGCGCGATTACCATGTTTGGCAACCACCAATCCGGCTCCGGCAGCAACAAAAGACGATGTTGTTGAAACGTTAATTGTGTGTAATGAATCGCCGCCGGTTCCGACAATATCAACAACCGGTGAACCAATCACCTGAATCCGCCTCGCATGATGCCGCATACTTCGCGCCGCACCAACTAATTCTTGTATCGTTTCTCCTTTTGACGCAAGAGCAATCAAAAATCCAGAAAACAAAATAGATTCTTCGGTGGACAAATCATGTTCCGAATCAGTAAACACAGCGTTGAATAACAATTCAACTTCCTCCGCCAAAAGATTTTCACGCCGAATCAATCGCGTCATCAATTGCCGACATTGCGTTGTAAATAGTGTGTTCATGTTGTTGTATTTGTAATGATTCAGTACAAAAACGAATCGTTATTTCTAATTTTTGAATCGTTTTGTTCGGATAATACAATATATCCATGTAAAATTCTTGCGTAATTTTATTTGATTTATTTTATTTTTCAATATCCAAAAATGCGAACGGGTCATAAAATTTTGAGAACGATTAGAATTGTCCGTGCGAAGTTTCAAATTTAGAATACGAAATTTTATTTAGAATACGGAGTTGCGCTGTGAGTTTGAAATGTGTTAAAAAGGGAAAATAAGATGACCAAAATTGCAAAAAAAATGAAACCAGAAATCAATTGCCAAAATAAAATTCCACCAATAGATTACAAAAATTTCTGTTTTTGAGATTGATAGATTTTAAATTATCGTGTAGAATTGCCGAAGTGGATGTATTTTTGTTTTCGTTTAAATTTTTTGTCCTCTTGTAATTTTTTGTCTATGGACTAGAATAACTAAAATGACGATTCGGTAATCTTTGTACTGAATCGTCATCATATTTGGTGTGTTATTTTCCGTGGCTTTTGTGTTTTCTATTTTTAACAGATTAAAGGTTTATTCGATTTACATTTTCATTGTTGTGAAAATGATCTTAGAGGAGTAATTGACAATGGCTCGAATTGTACGTGTTTTGATTATTGATGATTCACCGTTAGTTCGCCATATTCTTTCGGACGGCTTAGCCAAAGACCCCAATATTAGTGTGTGCGGAACAGCCTCCGATCCCTATCAAGCGCGTGACGAAATTGTTAAATTGCGTCCGGATGTGTTGACGTTGGATGTGGAGATGCCCAAGATGAACGGAGTGGAATTTCTCCGTAAATTGATGCCCCAATATCCGATTCCTGTTGTCATGGTCAGCAGTCTCACCGAACGCGGTCAAAAAACCACTCTTGATGCAATGGCTGCCGGTGCGGTTGATTTTGTTGCCAAACCCAAAGACGGCAATCTCGATCAAATGATCGACGAACTCAAAACCAAAATCAAAATTGCTTCTACCGCCAATGTTGCCCACTGGAAACATAAACAATACGAACCTGTTGCCCAATCGGGAATTGCCGGAAATAAAGCCGCCGGTCAAACTCTCTCCACCCGAATTTGTGTTATCGGCGCCTCCACCGGCGGCACCGAAGCATTACGCGAAGTCATTTGCGGGTTTCCGAAAAATTTTGCCGGAACAGTTGTCGTGCAACACATGCCGGCGGGATTTACCAAAATGTTTGCGGATCGTCTTAATGGTCTTGCTCAAGTTATTGTGAAAGAGGCAGCGGATGGCGATTTGATTTATGACGGGCGTGTTTTGATTGCTCAAGGCGGAAAGCAATTGGAAGTGGTACGTTCGGGCGTGGGTTGGAAAGTTCGGTGTTTTGATGCACCTTTGTGTTGTGGTCATCGTCCTTCGGTGGAACAAATGATGTTTTCGGTTGCTAAAAATGTTGGTCAAAAAGCGGTTGGGGCGATGTTGACGGGTATGGGGGCGGACGGAGCCAACGGAATGAAAGCCATGCGTGACGCTGGGGCACGATGTATTGCTCAAGATCAAGCAACCTGTGTTGTGTTCGGCATGCCCAGAGAAGCCTACGAACGAGGCGGCGCCGAATCCTTAGTGCCATTGCCGCGAATCGCTCAAACATTGGTCGGACTATTACGATAATCGCCGAATGATTATCGGTTGAAGATTGCGGATGTTGTCATAAGATATTGGATTCTTCTTCTTGTTTGTCTGCCCATGTCAACTCAACTCGTTTCAGAACCTTCTACTGTCTCCGTGCGGGAACGTTGGACCGGAGCGATTTTTTCATTTCTTTCGACTTTCTGTTATGCCGCCTCGAACACAACAATGCGTTTTCTAACAGATTACAATCTGGATAACGATTGGATTTTGTTTTACAAGGAATTGATAGGTTTGTTTATTTTGGTTCCTTGGTTGTTTCTTCGTTTTTTTCAGGGGCGATTCCGGTTTATTTCTAAGCGGTTGATTTTTTACGTATTTTTTGCGGCGATATTATGCCAATTGGTTGGGGCGCATCTTCAAGTTCTTGGTTATGCGGTTATTGGACTTGTGATTGCCGTTCCGCTTATTCAATCGTCCACATTGCTTGGTGTTGCTATTTTGGGGCGATCTTTTCTTGGTGACCCGTTGTCGCGGCGACGCAAAATCGCAATGGTTATTTTGATAGCGGCGGTTATGTTGCTTAGTATTGGTAAAGAACTCACGTTGGAATCCGGCGCTGGCACAATGGTTTCTCAAAACGCCGGTTTTTTCTTACTGGTTGCCGCCGGAACAGTTGTTGCCGGTATTTCGTTTTCGATTTACATTATTATTTTGCGGAGTGTGATTCGCAAATACTGGCACGAAGACAACAGTGCTTGGTTGTCGTTTCAGTTTTCGCAATGGGTTGGTTTTGATTTTCAGGCTTGCCCGCGTGAAACCGGAAAACATTGTTACGCGCCTTTTCCGGTAACTTTGATGATGAGTGTTGTTCTTGGTGTTGGTATTATGATTTTTGGTTCCTGCTTATTTTGGAAGCACAACGGAATAACAGGATTTTATCATGTTCCGTTATGGGCGTGGGGAGTGATACCGATTTCCGGTATTTGTAATATGGTTGGTTTTTTCTTCCAGATTCAAGGGTTGCGAATGACAACAGCGGTTCAAGCGTCGTTGATTGCGGTTAGTCAAATTCTTGTGCTTTCTCTAATTGGTTGCGTTTTCTTCAAGGAAACAATCAATCTGCTTGTTCTTTTGGGGTTGGCTCTTACTGTTTACGGTGTTGTCATGTCCGCCAAACCGGAAAAGTAAAATCTTGCGTTAGTATTCGGTAAATCAGCGGTTATGAACATGGATATTCCGGAAAAACCTCACCCATCTTCGGAAATTGGTACTTACCAAAAGACAATTGGTACTCACCAAAAGACAATTGGTACTTACCAAAAAGCAATTGGTACTTACCAAAAGACAATTGGTACTTACCAAAAAGCAATTGGTACTTACCAAAAGACAATTGGTACTTACCAAAAAGCAATTGGTACGTACCAAAAAATGAGAAAGACTCTACAATCGCGTGGGTAATCTTGCCGCAAACAAAGATAG
>JAIRTV010000229.1 GCA_031254675.1 Planctomycetaceae bacterium
GGTAAACTACGCAAAGCAGGGGGGGGGGGGCTATCTGGAGTGGAAAGTCGAGAACGGATAGTGGAAAGTGGTCATTTTTTCGGCGTTTTTCCACAAAATTCTCAACTCTACATTCTTTGCGATTCGGCTTTACATTGGTCGAACTTCTTGTCGTGATTGCGATTATTGGCGTGTTAATCGCTCTTCTGTTACCCGCCGTTCAAGCAGCGCGCGAAGCCGCAAGACGAATGCAGTGTTCCAATCATCTGAAACAACATGGTATCGGTGTTCACAATTTTCACGATACTCTTAACGGCGTTCCGCCAATTGTGGTCAACGGTGGCAATTCACCAACATTTTTTGTGTTGATTTTGCCGTACATCGAACAAACACCGCTCTATGAATTGTTGGCAACATTTGATACAACTTCAGGAAAAATCGGACCAACCGTTTTTTCACGAAGTTGGTGGGATGCTCGCGATGAACTTTTTCGCCAACAAGTCAGCTCAATTTCAATCTACAAATGTCCAACGCGAAGAAGCGGTACCAAATATTCTGAAGAAGTTTCAGGTTCAACGAATTGTCAACATCCCGGTCCTGTGAATGATTATGCAGTGCCAATTGTTTACGTCAAAAAAGGTGATAGCCAAGATGCAAATTACAATACCGCAGCATTTTGGGAACATCAAGCAGCGGTTCAACCTGCTTCACCATTATATCGAAACATTAGTCGCTTTGAAGGACCAATTCGAGTTTCTCAATTGGCAATATCAACCGACAACCGAACATGGCTTCCTCGTGATAGTTTTGCTTGGTGGGCAGACGGGTTAAGTAATCAAATCATATTGGGAGAAAAACACGTTCCGGTGAGCCGCATGTATCTATGTGGAGACGACTCTAACACGGCTTATCGAGCCGATTGTTCATTTATTGCTCATGGCGCGGCGTCACGGTTTTCTTATGCGCGCGGATTCATGCCGGAATGGTCAATGTATCCCGCTCTGATTTCACGTCCAACAGAATACGATACTTCCGGCTCTCCCCAGTCTCAATATAGTTTCGGTAGTTATCATGCCGGTATTTGTATGTTTCTCATTGGTGATGGAGCCGTACGAGCATTTCCCGTAACAACTCCACCACAACCAGTTTTAGTACCATTAGCCCACGTCTGCGATGGTAATTCGGTAACAATACCATAATAAGTAAGTGTGCGAAAATGAGTTGACAGCCTTGCGAAAATTTCACTAATATATTACAATCATTTTGTCGTGTTTTAGATATTGGGTTATCGCGTTATCCTGATTCGCTTGCAACAAAATTTCGTGAAGTTGCGGCGCGAAAGTAATAATGTTGATCCGACGATGGTATTCTGCGGCAATGGTAGCGATGATATTTTGTTAGAATATTTTCGTATTTGGAATATGAGGAACATTCGATATGGTAAATGAACCGATTTATGACGAACCGGTTTATCTGGACAACGCCGCAACTTCATGGTTGAAACCGGAATCTGTTTATGTTGCGGTGACACAAGCGTTGCGAGAACAATGCGGGAATCCGGGGCGATCCGGACATCGATTTTCTGTTTCAGCGGGGCGGATTTTGGACAATGCCCGACTCCTTTGCGCACAATTATTCAACGCCGAAAAACCGGAACAAATTATTTTTACCGCCAATGCAACAATCGCCGCAAATATGGTTCTCAAAGGAATATTGAACATCGGCGATCACGTCATCACCGGTTCACTAGAACACAATGCAGTAATCAGACCACTTCACCGTTTGGAACAAACCGGAATTTCCGTGTCAAAAATTTCGGTTGATCTTCATCAAGGCATCCAACTTGAGAGGTTGAAACAAACTGTAACCGCAAAAACAAAACTGTTAATTTGTAACCATATTTCCAACGTTTTTGGTACGGTTAATGATATTAAGAGTATTGGCGAATTTTGTCGTGAACGGGGAATTTTATTTGCGGTGGATGCGGCTCAATCGGCGGGATGCCGGAAAATTGATGTTCAGGCAATGTTTATTGATTGTCTGATCTTTTCCGGACATAAATCTCTTTTTGGTCCTCAAGGCACAGGAGGTTTGTACCTTCGACCGGGTTTGCGGCTTGCAACGATTCTGGAAGGCGGAACCGGTAACTATTCGGAATTATTGGAACAACCGGAGCAATTACCGTATCGTTTGGAAAGCGGCACACCTAATACGCCTGGTGTTGCCGGTTTGGCGGCGGGCGTCCAATTTATTCTCGAAACAGGAATCGAAACAATTACAAAAAAAGAAACTCAACTGATCAATCGTTTATTAACCGGACTTGCCACCATTTCGGGGATTCGTATTATTGCGCCGAAACCGGAATTTGAACGAGGAAGTGTTGTTTCCGTACAATTAGAAAAATTTTCACCGGAACAAGCCGCATCAATCTTGGATTCTAGTTTCGGTATTGCGGTTCGCAGTGGTTTGCACTGCGCCGCGGAGGCTCACCGATTCATGAACACACTAGAAAACGGCGGAACATTAAGAATCAGTCCAAATTATTTTAACGAAAATCAACATATTGACCGTTGCCTCGACGCTCTCCGAAAATTATCGTAAAATAGATGTTGATCTCAGTAAACACTGCAATAAACGCTGCAATCTGGGAACACTAACGAAATTTTTGGTTTTTGAGAATGTTCCTTCACAAATTATCGAATCAAATAACAGATTTTAAAGTGAGATGTGGATACAATATTGAGTATCTGTACTTTTAGGAAAGTGCTGATATCCATGAATACACAGTTAATCATAACAAGAAGTTTTCTAAAAATAAAAAAGTCCGGGCGACTCTTACAAAGATAAAGCTATCGCTCCGGACCCATCCCCCCCGGGAAAAAACTCATGATTTGTGTTAAGGCTCCTGCCTACTTATTTATTGATCGGTATCTTGCCTCACGAACTTTGCAAAAAAACAGAAATTTTGATGATCATTCTCAAATAAATACCTAACCTTCATCGTGTGGTTGTTAATTTAGACAAATTGGAGAACTCAAAAACAGGAGCAGTAGATATTTTCGCTAACTTAATAGGACGAAACAGACACAATTGAAACAAACATTTTTTTCTTTGTTATTATGTATTGTGAGTATGTATTTAGCAGTTCTCTTATTTTTATTGAATTGTTTTCCGCGTTTATCCGAGTGCCACATCAAGAAGCATCATAATTGTAAAACCGACAATCGCTCCAATTGTTCCTGTATCACTGTTACGATCTTCTTGCGAAGTTGGGATCAATTCTTCAACAACAACATAAATCATGGCTCCGGCAGCAAACGCCAAAGCAAACGGTAACATTCCCTGAATCACCGAAACAATTAAACAACCCAAAACCGCCGCAACCGGTTCAACAAGACCGGAAAGTTGACCATACCAAAAACATTTTCCGCGTGAAAGTCCTTCACGCCGTAACGGTAACGAAATTGCCGCCCCTTCCGGAATATTTTGAATCCCAATCCCAACCGCCAACGAAAACGCCGCCGCAATACCAGATGATTCAATACCGGAACCAACCACACCAAACGCAACCCCCACCGCCAAACCTTCAGGTATATTGTGTAACGTAATTGCAAAAACCAACAAAAAACTACGTCGCCAATGCGTTTGAATTCCTTCCGGTTGATCGCCGTCGCCGCTATGAAGATGAGGCAACGTTTTATCAACTGCCCACAAAAAAAAACCGCCGGAAAGAAATCCCAACACAGGCGGTATCCAAGGTAACCAACCAAGCCTCGCACTCAAATCAATACTCGGCGCAAGAAGTGACCAAAAACTCGCCGCAATCATGACCCCAGACGCAAAACCAAGCATCCCATTCATCGTTTTACGGTTGATCTCTTGAAACACAAACACCGCCGACGCTCCCAACGCCGTTGCCCCCCAAGTAAAAATCGTTGCCAAAATAGTTAATTGTAATGGATTCAATTCCATGATTCAAAATAACATCGTTCGATGTAAAAGAAATTGTTTCAATTTTTCAACAAACAATACACCAATATTTATAACGTTTCAATAAAAATCTCAGAAAATAAAAAGAACTCGGATAATAACGAAACTCTTTTTAACGTCGTCCACTTCGTCGGGTCAGATATTCAATGAGCGCCTTATCAAATTGCACACTAGTATCCAACTCCACATAATCAATTCGCGTTTTAGAACAATCATTCCGAAAACGGTAACGAAATTCCTCAAGCGCATCCAGATAACCTTGTTTCAACGCTTCGGCACTTCCGGGAATTTTTTCGTCCGACTCAGGATTCACCAACTCAACCCGACCATGAAACGGAAATTGCGTCTCCGCTTCATCAAGAACATGGAACAAAATAACATCATGACCGGAATGACGTAAACGATGAAGCGCTTTCAATATTTCATCCGCATCACCCAACAAATCACTAAAAATCATCACCATACTTTGACGTTTCAACATGGCAGCAAGTTGCATTAACGACGCTGCAATATTCGTCTGACCAGTCGGTTGTAATTTAGAAAGAATCGAAAGAATTGTTCCCAATTGCGCCCGACGCGATTGAGGTTTGAGAGATTGATTTATTGTTTCGCCAAATGTTACCAATCCAACCGGGTCTTGCTGGTGAATCATCAAGTAAGCCAACGCCGCCGCCAAACAAACCGAATAATCAAACTTGGTCATCTCCTGGCGATAAGTGTAACCCATCGAACGACTCGAATCAATCGCAAGATAACCCGTCAAATTCGTTTCCGCCTCATATTTTTTGATATAATATTTTTCCGTCTTGGCATAAACCAGCCAATCAATATCCGAAGGATCATCACCTTGCGTGTATTTGCGATGTTCACTAAATTCAACAGAAAAACCATGAAGCGGACTCGCATGAAGACCATGCATAAATCCTTTGATGATAAATTGCGCACGTAAATCAAGCCGCTTGATTGTTTGAATTACTTCCGGTTTCAGATATTGTTCCTGACTTTTCATGTTTTGCTCACCGATCACTTAATCTCAAAATGTACAATAATCAGAAGCTCTGATCATTTCGTAACAACACGCACAGTAAATCACCAACCCAAATCAAATACCGGCAGCCGCGTTCGTAATGATACCAAGATAGAACGAGAAAAGACGAAAGATAACAAATATAATACAAAACGCAATACAACCATACACCGCAAAACCACCAGTAACCGACATAATTTTCAAATTCAGTAACGATTCCTGCAAATACTGGGTTGTTAATTTGTGCATTAATTCCGGTAAATTGCCGGACTGTTCGCCGGAATCAACACTGGAAAGTAAATCGTCGTCCAAACATTTTGCGGTTTGAAATGCGTCCGTTAATGTACCGCCGTTCTCAACCACGTCAAGAATAGCCGATAATTGGTCGCGAACCGGCGCAAAACCGGAACCTTGAAACGAAAGCGTTAACGCCCGACGAACATCCATTCCAGTACGCATCGTTAAATGTAACCCCCAAGTCAATCGCATTAACGCCAGTGTTTTCAACATCCTACCGATTTTGGGAAACCGAAGCAAAACATAATGGATTGGTCGGCTTCGCTGAATATTGCCTTTTATAAATCGATACAAAAAAATACCAAGCGATCCGACAATAAACAGAAAAATCACATACCGTACAAAACCCGTTACACCAACAAGTCCACAACCCAATAAATCAATCCGTTGTCCGGTAATTTGTTCAATAATACCAAGTGCCAAAATGAGAATACCAATAATCACCACCGCAAGAATAAACTCAATAACCGGAACCGTCAACGATTTGAGAAAATCACGGCGAATTTGAATCATTTGATCATAATAGTCGGCTAAATCTGTTAACATTTCGCCAAGATGTCCTGATTCTTCGCCGACTTCGACCAACGCAACAAACATTTCACCGAGTTGTTTTTTGAACGGTTTCAGTGATTCGGCAAGAGAATCGCCGTTTTCCAATGACACCGCTACGGATTGCCAAAGTTTTGAATGACGTTGTCGTGGAACTTCCCGCTTTACGGCGTCAATAAGATTGAGTCCGGCTTTCACCGAAAGACCAACTCGATGACAAAATCCTGATAATTGTTTCATGATAAATTTGTAGTTTGAGGTTGATGTTTGTCGTTTGTGATGTACACAATTGGCGAGAGGTTACGTTTGATTTATTTTCGTTTTCTTATTTTATAAATATATCAGACGCAACAGCGAGAGAAAACCCTGCCGTGAACATTGTCCACTATTAATTAGACTTTTTTTCTAATTCTTCCCTAAGACAGGAGTCAATCTTTCTTTTCAGGTTCGGCGTAAGTATTTTTATTATGAAGACTTACAAAAATATATCAGTGGCTGCTCACTGCCGGGTTCACTCCTCAAAACGTCGTTGTTCACCGGGAGCGGGAATTGATGGAAACTATTGATTATAAATAGATTATGAATTATTTCAATAGAAAATCGTATCGAAAATTTTGTTCTGAAGTTTTTGTTTATAGAGGAATAGTGGGAGCGGCAATGAATTTTAATCAATGGTGTTCCGGTACGTTAAATTATTTTGAGTCAACGGGCGGAAAAGCTCTTTGGGCTGATTATGGTTGGAGATGGGTCGAAGATTCAAACACACCCAAACCAATTGGAGTCGCAATTAAAAATACAATCCCCTCAAATATTCCTTGGGATGGCATATTAGAATATAATGCAGGCACATTGCATAGTTCGACTCAATAGAGTGTGAAATTTTAGTCTCGTGAATACGTTGCATGTAAATAACAGACAAACAACGTAGCAAATCATGTTGTTTTTGTACATAATAGACATATCTATGAATGACAAAATATATTTTTTTGTAGGATGGATTATATTTACTTTGTATCTATCTTCATATTTCGTTGCATTTTCAAGGTTATATGTAGGTTATAACTACCTTTTTGGATTTAAAAATACTCAAGAGAAAACACAAAAAATAGCAACAAAAAAATCTAAACTCTTTTATGGTGTAATTAATTTAACAATGGGGATATTGTTACTATTGTTTCTTTTATATTTAATGACTTGTTATATTTCATACATGGAAAACATTTATGGTAAACCATTAAATTAACAAACTGCGTTTGTCCACGAACCTTGAAATCATTTAATTTTTCGGTACGACAATAAAATTGGGGACAATTTTAGGAAGCGCAACAAGCAACGAAGAGGGTTATCGCTTTTAGTAATGTTCAAAAAACGACAAAATTGTCCCAAAAACGTGTATTGCTGGTAAAGCTGGAACAAAAATAAAGCTTCATCTTGAATTTCTCGAAGGTTCGTGGACAAGCACAGCAAACCATATGACAGAATTGTTTAACGTCATTCAAGAATCGCACAACTTGTTTATCTCCTCTATTGTTTCTTGTGCGGTTTTTTGTACTTCGGGATCGTGATGTTGCAGGTAGGTGTCTAATATAGGAATCATTGAATTATCGCAAGAGTTACCCAGTAGAGAAATTATCATTATTATTTGTCCTTGAATTTTTCTTGAAGGTAATAATTTTGATAATTTTATCCAATTTGCTTTTACATATCTTCTTTCTGTTATGAGAAAAAATGTATCAATAATTTCCTCAATAATTTTCTCATCTGATTCTATCAAAGCAACATCTAATAATTGATTTACATACTCAGTTGCCTGTTCATCGTCAATGATATTTTCTTTATCAAATCTAAATAAATCTCCTAAATGTTGAATTTCCTGAATTTTTAGAGCAGCCCCGTAGAATTTTTGTTCAAAGATCAACCCAAATTGAGCAGCCTTGCAATAAACAAAGGTGGGCAATGTTCACCGAAACATTGCCCACCTTTTGATTTTAGATACCAATAATTCCAAAAGATGAAAGAATTAGGTAAATTTCACTGAGTAGATACAATAATTATTTTTATTGAGTGATAATATCCACAATTCCACTACCAAAATGAATATCAATATCAACCGGTAAACCTTTATTTTTACGCGATTTGATTTGTTTTTCCAGTGGTGCGGCATATTTTTGATTTTTTTTCGATGAGGCGGTTTGTTCCGATAATTCGTCTTTTGGCAGTTCTTGTTTTCCCCGCGCAATCGTCTCGTAAATCTCCTGACGATGAACAGGAATATCCGACGGCGCCTGAATACCCAACCGAACACGATCACCCCGAACATCAACAATTGTTATAACAATATTGTCGCCAATATGAATACTTTCATCTCGATATCTTGAAAGAACCAACATGTTTATTCTCCTTAAATCTATTATTTTGTCTCTTACTTTCTTACAAAAATATTTTCCGACCACTCCCTGATTTTATTACGTCATCAGCAACAAAGAGTCATCGTTTAAAAATACATTTTAAAATATAATTTTCAAAAAATTCTGATATTTTATATTTTCGTCATCTCCCATAAATAGATTGAGTGAAATAAGCAAAAAAGAGAAAATAGAAAAAATACGTATTGTTGCCCTAATCGTCATAAAAGTTTTCGTGTGATCTTGAAATTGGTGTTTGTGTTGTTCAAAATACTTTTGGGGTTGCGAATTTTTTATCATTTGGTATTCTAAATATTCTAAATCTAAAATGGTATTTTGAAAAGCGTTTTATGCCGTAACGGGTTGCGGTGTCGTTTGAATTTCCCTTCAATCTGTTTGGTTCCAAAGGAAGAACCACTAAATCTAAAATCATGTCAGAACATAACCTTCAAAACAATCTTGAACACCAACCTCAACACAAAACCGAACAGGAACACGAAGCACAACCAACAAAAAAATTGATTCCTGTTGCTATTGCCCTTGTCTTAATTCTGGCTTTGTATGGATGTCTTGCTTGGCAAGGTTTACCGCAAAAATGGACGGAAATGGCGAACACAACTCACCATGATTCAGAACACGACACCACCGAACAACAGCCAAACGAACATCACCAAGCCCTCAGCTCTCAACAACTCTCAACCTCAACCCAAGAATCTCAAAATTTTCACGAGACCAATCTCGATCATGGAAATTCCGAAAAAGCGGAAGCACCACATCATCCTCCTTATATTATGGTTGCGCCGTTTGCGATATTGTTGCTGAGTATTGCGTTTTTGCCGTTACATCCGGTTGCGGCAAGATTTTGGGAAAGTAATACGAACAAATTTCTTGTTGCGTTTGGACTTGGAGTGATTACATTACTTTATTATTTTTTCGCTTGCAATTTTCCGGTGGAATTACATTGGCCGGGGCATGCGGTGATTGAACCTTCTTCGGGTGGTTTTCAGTTTCAGATTGCCAAAGCGGTTTTTATCAACGCCATTTTGAACGAATTTATTCCGTTTATTGTTCTGCTTTTTTCTCTTTTCACAATTACAGGCGGTATTCGAATCGAGGGCGATTTGAAAGCAAGCCCGTTTATCAATTCGATCATTCTTTTAATTGGAGCGGTGTTGGCAAGTTTTGTCGGAACAACCGGAGCTGCCATGCTTTTGATTCGGCTTTTGTTGGAAACCAACAAACAACGAAAGTACAAAGTTCACACCGTTATTATGTTTATTTTTTGCGTTTGCAATTGTGGTGGCTGTTTAACGCCGCTTGGTGATCCTCCGTTGTTTCTTGGTTATTTGCGGGGGATTGCGTTTTCGTGGACATTGTTTGCTCTTTGGCCTGCGTGGTTATTTGTCAACTTGATATTGATTGGATTCTATTTTCTTTGGGACACGGTTTGGTATTATCCTAAGGAACCGCAAGAAAATAAACTTGCGGATTTACAAGAGCAAACCGCTCTCAAAATTACTGGATATTTGCTGAATATTCCGTTGCTCGTCGGAGTGGTTTGTGCGGTGATGTTCCTTGACCCAGGCAAAGCAATTCCGGGAACAGATTGGCATCCTTGGAGTTATTTGCGTGAAGCGGTTCAATTGGGTCTTGCTGCGTTGTCGTTGTTTTTGGGCAGCCGCGAAATACGTTTCAAAAATGCGTTCAACTTCCTGGCAATCGGCGAAGTTGCGGCGTTGTTTTTTGGTATTTTTATTTGTATGCAGGCTCCGCTTCAGATTTTGAATTATGAGGGCAAAAATATTGTTGCGCGTGTTGAACAACAAACCGGTATTGAAAAAACGAAGTTATTTTTCTGGGCAACCGGAACACTGAGTTCGGTACTCGATAACGCTCCAACTTATGTCGTCTTTTTTGAAACGGCAAGATCGTTATCGCCTGATAGTGTGGAGGAGTTGCAAAATGATCCTGAGTGGCGGGAACAATACGACAACGGTCAATTGGTTGCGGTTGGTAAAAACGGTTTTATTGATTATCATCTTTTGGTTGCGGTGGCGTTGGGGGCGGTGTTTATGGGATCAATGACTTATATCGGCAACGGTCCCAATTTTATGGTCAAAGCCATTGCGGAACAATCCGGTGTTAAAATGCCTAGTTTTCTGGGATACATGGTTTATAGTTGTTTGATTTTGTTACCGTTGCTGATTATTATGACGTTGTTGTTCCTTTAACGGTTTATCGTTTTGGGAAAGGACAAAAATGGCAACATGACAATGATGATTGACAATGATGATTGACAATGATGCATGACAATGATGATTGTCCAAGTAACGGTTACTTTTGATTGATGTTTTTCCTTTTTTTGAACTTTTACGGTTCTTCACACGATAATGCCTACTATTTTTGAAACGTTTGAAAAATACCGAGTTATTCCGGTGATTGCTCTTGACGACATTTCGGCGGTTTTACCGTTGGCGGATGCCTTGCTTGAAGGTGGTTTGCCGTTGGCGGAAATTACGTTTCGGACGCGAATTGCAGCGGAAGCGATTCACACTCTTATCGAGAAGCGTCCAGAACTTTGTGTTGGTGCTGGTACGGTGTTGACGCCAACCAATATTCACGACGCTATTCATGCCGGTGCGAAATTCGGTGTGGCTCCGGGATTGAACGCCGAAACAATTGATTTGGCGGAATCGTTGGAATGGGCGTTTGTTCCCGGAGTTTGCACACCGAGCGAGATTGAATCGGCGTTGGCAATGAATTTTACCGTACTGAAATTTTTTCCGGCAGGAGCTATGGGCGGAATTTCAATGCTCAAAGCGCTTTCCGCTCCTTATTCTCACACTGGAGTCCGGTTCATTCCAACCGGCGGAATTTCCGAATCGAATTTAGCAGAATATCTGGCTGTTCCAACCGTGTTGGCTTGTGGCGGAACATGGATTGCTTCCAAAACAGATATTGCCGAAAAAAATTGGCAACAAATCAAACAACGTTGCCAACGAGTTCAAGAAATAGTTGCCAACTTGAAATAATAGACTTTATTCTTTAACTTCTCTATCCTCAAAAACACTTACCGAAATCGACGGAAAAGACATCACATTCGGACAACTTTCGTCTGTGCTATCACAAACCACGAATTAAAAATACAAAAAAGTTAGAGAAAAGGCTAATGGGAAAGAGTTGAGAATTTT
>JAIRTV010000309.1 GCA_031254675.1 Planctomycetaceae bacterium
TCGGGATTCATAATTTTCACGATACTCTAAATGGTTTGCCGCCTGTTGGAATTGAGATTAGACGAACCTCTTTTTTCGGGTTGCTCTATCCGTACATCGAACAAACTTCATTGTACGAAAGGTTGTACCTTCCGAATAATGACTTTGACACAAATTCTCCATGGTGGAATGGTGACAACACAAGTATTCCAGTTGCCAATCGCCTGACGGAAGAAGATCGTAACGGATTTGGTTCTGTTTCCAGTTATCGGTGTCCGTCCAGACGCGGTAGTGGAGTTCATATCACAGATTCGTTCGCTTCGACATACACTGGTGAACCATACCCCGGTCCACGTGGGGATTATGCAATCACCATGCTTCGCGATGCCGGTATCCCAACAACCGGAGCCCAATGGTGGGATTGTACTGATGGACAAGAAAGTACGATTGCGAATCAAGTTTATCCGATGGTTGGTCCGATTCGTGCCTCTATTCCATTAAGTCCGGGAACATGGCAACGTTGGGGAGTCCGCGATACGATGGCATGGTGGCAAGACGGATCAAGTAATCAATTCGTTCTCGGCGAAAAACATATTCCTTTAGACCGACTCGGAAAATGCGACCCACAACTCGCAAGTTACGCTGACTGGAAAAATAATTCCAGCGATTGTTCGATTCTTTCTTGCGGCGGTTGGCGAACCGGACCTATTGGACGAACTGTTGTGTATAACTGGACATCCACATCAACAACGTTAGCTAATGGAACTCAACTACCATTGGCAATGCCTAAATTTGATTCAACAAATCAATGGTTAAACGGCTACGGTTTTGGCAGTTATCATCCTGGAATTTGTCAATTTTTGTTGGGCGATGGTACTGTTCACTCTATTGCAATTCCAACACCGGTTTTCACAATCCTGTTCGCCTTTTCCCATGTTTCTGACGGAAATACGGTCGCCCTACCATAAAAAATATTCTCAATGTGTATTAAAATCTAGAAAGTAATTCAAAAATGTGTAGGCAATGTTTCAGCAAAACATTGCCTACTTTAATGATTATGCATCTTTTGAGCATTTCAAATAAAAATTCCACTGATATATTACGAAAAATCGTTATTATCAAAAAAATCGTTGCAGATTGCCTGTTTTGTACGCCGATAAATCGGAAACATGGGGAAAAACGCCCAAGTTGATTCTTGATAATCAAAAAAATAAACTAAATAAAAGAAATAAATAGTTTTCACAAAATAGGCAAAAAAATGAATATACCAAGATTGATATGTCATTTTGCCGCTGTTATCTTGATTTTCGGAGTTGTTTTCGTCGATCCGGTGTTACCGCAATCGTCCGGAACCAAACAATACCGTAAACCAAGCGAAAGCGATATTGAATGGCTTCTCGGAACGTCCAAATCACAATCGTCAAACCAACATTTGAGTTGCAATATTCCGCCTTGCGAACCGGCATATTCGCCTCCGCTCAGTATTGCCCCTAAACAAACGGATAGTCCGCCACAACAAACCGTTTCACAAATTTCCGGTGAAATCATGCAGGTCAACGCCCAAGAATGGAATTCACCAGCAAAATTTTCAGAGAATTTCTTTGCCAAAGTACCGAAGAATAAAACAACCTCTTCGCCTTCAAGAAACGGAAATTCGGTAACAAACTTTTTGTCCGAAAACCAACAAAAACCTGTTGCCAAATCAGAACCAAAATTGACACCAAAATCCCAAGACATTCAAACATGCTCTTCTGTTGCGGACGATTCGGATAAGAACGATACGATTTTAGCAGAATCTGATTGGGCAAAAAAACAGAATATCAATGAACAATTCCTCTGTAATAGTTACGGTAATTGCGATAATAATGTTGATTGTTGTTATCAAATCTGTACTCATGAGGGAGTACCGGACATGATTGGCGATGTGGCGTGGATTTCGGGGCGGTCAATTGACGTAACGACTCAGGAACAATCAATGTTTTTTTCGGTTCCGACTTTACTGTTAAACCGGTTAAACCTCGCCGAACATTTTAACGCCGAACTCAAAAACCGAATTTGGTTCGATTATCGCCGACTAAACAACGCCACATCATTTAATGCAACTGATTTTCGGGCAAGCCGTACTGTTGATCAATTTATGATTGGTTTGGAAACATGTTTGAATCGTTGTTCATCTGTTGAGGTTCGCATTCCGTTTTTTCATCAATTTGCTTCCAAACAGTTCGGAATACCGCAGAATCAATTTGCCGGAAGCGCAACAGAATTAGGCAATCTTTCGTTGAGTTTCAAGTATCTTCTGGCACGCTCCAACGAATTGACAATTTCCGGCGGTCTTGGTGTTGTGTTTCCAACGGCGGAGGATTGGCGACTTTCTCATGCCATGCTGAAAAACAAAGCCTATTACCTTGTTCCGTATCTTGGTTTACAATGGCATCCTAACGAAGATGTTTTTGGACATTTTCTTGTTCAGACGGATATTTCCGTTTCAGGAAACGAACTTCGATTGAGCGGTGATACGTTAACGATTAACGAATCAACAATGGTTCGGCTTGGTTGGCAATTGGGGCGTTGGTTTTACCGAAACGAATTGGGAACTCATTCGTGCCGTTTAGGAGGATTGCTGGAACTGGACTGGACAATCGCAACCGACCACGCGGATAACGGACAACTATCGCGAGATTGGAACAATATTTTCATCCATTCAACACGAAACAAACCTCAATCGCTTAATATCGTTATGGGAATTCCTGCTTTGTTTGGGCAACTCACAATCACCAATGCCGTTATTTTGCCAATAACGAACAATCATCGATCTTTCAGTGTTGGTTACAATTTTTCGCTAAGCCGAAGTTTTTAGGTTGCAATAAGAACAATATGCGCCGTTTACCGGAAATTGTTGTCATTGGATTGGTATTATTTTACAAAAAATGTATTAGTCCGTTTTTGCCGAATGTTTGTCGTTTTGAGCCGACATGTAGTACCTACATGATTGAAGCGGTTAAAAAATACGGAGTGATACGTGGTACGCTAAAAGGACTCTGGCGTATTATTCGTTGCAATCCCTGGAATCCGGGCGGAGAGGATCCTCCATAAATA
>JAIRTV010000341.1 GCA_031254675.1 Planctomycetaceae bacterium
TGAAAACGGAAAAAGAAGTTCAGGTTGTTTTGGAAATCGATGATCATTTGATCACCAACACACCACAAAATCCGGCGAAAATCAAAATCGCACCGAACGGCGAAGCACGGATTGACTGGCTTGTTGAAGCAAAAAATGTCGGCAATACAGTGATTCGGATGAAGGCATTGACCGATGAAGAATCTGACGCCATGGAAAAAACGTTGCCGATTTACGTTCACGGAATGTTGAAACAAGATTCGTTGTCAGCGTATATTGCTCCCGAAAAAAATTCGGAAACAATTTCAATCAATGTTCCAGCGGAACGAAAACCGGAACAAACGAAATTGACGATACATTTTTCTCCGACGCTTGCTATTTCGATGATTGAGGCATTACCGTATCTTGTCGATTATCCTTACGGCTGCACGGAACAAACACTCAACCGGTTTTTACCAACCGTTATTGTGCATAAATTGCTGGCGAAGGGTCATTATCTACCTGCTAAAGATAGTCAAAACTGGGCAATTGTACGAAAAATCAGTCCGGTTTATGATAAAGAGCAAGTTACGGAAATGGTTCGTGATGGAGTTACAAAATTAGCGACTATGCAAAACAGCGATGGAGGTTGGGGATGGTTCAGCGGTTACAATGAACGCAGTTCCGCTCATTTAACCGCGATTGTTCTTCATGGTCTCAAATCGGCACAACAAAACGATGTTGCGGTTGACAGCAATGTCATGAATCGAGGAAGAGATTGGTTATACCGTTACCAAAAAGAACAGATTGAATTACTCAATAATTCGTTGCTTTCTGAAGCAGAAAACCAAGAAAAACGTACAAAATTGCATGCCGATGAAACCGACGCTTTTGTTGTCATGGTTTTGGCGGAAGTAGAAAATCGTTTGGAACGCATGGATTCAGACATGGAAAAGATGCGTGAATATCTTTGGCGTGATCGCGGTAAACTTTCACCTTATGGTGTGGCAATGTTCGGGATCGCTCTGAAAACATGGACGTTGAAAGGAGACGAGGAAAAAGTTGAAGCGTGTATCAAAATTATTGAACAATATCTTGTTCAAGATAATGAAAATCAAACGGCTTATTTGAATTTGAACAATTATTCCGGTTGGTGTTGGTGGGCGTGGCACGGTAGCGAATTTGAAACACAAGCATATTATCTGAAACTTTTAATGCGTACTAATCCCAAAAGTCCGATTGCTCCGCGTTTGGTGAAATATTTGCTCAATAATCGCCGTCACGCAACCTATTGGAATTCGACACGTGATACGGCAATTTGTATTGAAGCGTTTGCAGAATTTTTGAACGCAACCGGTGAAAACAAACCCAAGATGACGGTTGACGTTTTGATTGACGGCGAAGTGAAAAAAACAGTTGAATTTACACCGGAAAATGTTTTAACAGTCGATAAAACATTGACTCTCGAAGGCAACCTTTTACAAACGGGAACGCATAAAATTGAGTTACGAAAGCAAGGTGTCAATCCACTTTATGTGTCGGCATTTCTTGAAAATTTCACTTTGGAAGACCCGATACAAAAATCCGGTCTTGAAGTTAAAATCGAACGAAAAATTTATCTACTTGTTCGTAACGAAAACGCAACAACACAAACTGCCGGAAATCGTGGACAGATTGTTGAACAAAAAATTGAAAAATATACACGAATCCCAATTTCGAATCTTTCATCGAATTCCGACGACAAAAAATATTCGCATCAAAAAATTAGTTCCGGTGATTTGATTGAGGTGGAATTAATCATTGACAGCAAAAACGATTACGAAAGTCTTTTAATTGAGGACATGAAGGCAGCCGGTTTTGAGCCGGTTGATGTTCAGAGTGGTTATAACGGTAACGAATTAGGGGCTTATGTTGAATTCCGTGATGAGCGGGTTGTGTTCTTTGTTTACCGTCTGGCACGCGGCAAACATTCCGTAACATATCGCCTCCGCGCCGAACAACCAGGAGAATTCAGTGTGTTGCCCGCTAAAATCGAAGCAATGTACGCACCGGAACTCAAAGGAAATTCGGACGAAAATAAAATACAAATTCACGATACAAAATAATTGGTATAAAAATAACGGATTTATTCACTGCAGTTTTGCCGTTAATTTTGTTCAATTATCAATGAGATACTTCAAAAAAAATTCGTCCGCGAATTAACATGAATTTCCGTTAAGTTTTTTCATGTTAATCGCGGACAAAAGAATCTTTGAATTTTAATTTTAGAAACAGTTAATCTAATAGGTATAACGTACCGGTTGTCGGAAGAGCGGAGAAAACGGACCATTCGGTGCGCCGTCGTCAAAGTCCAACCACCACCAACCATCATGCCATTCGAGTGTTGTTTTTCGCCAGCCAAGTGGAACTTGCGGATAAGGATAAAACGGACCAATATAAGGCCACGCTTTCGGGGAATACTGTTTCGGATAACAGACTTCCGCATAGTTGGGATAGCAAGCATAACTAGGCCAAGCATAATCAGGAAGATTCGGTTGATTGTACTGCCCCGGCAAAGGTCCCTGCGGTCCATAAGCTTCAGGATGATATGCAACCGGAGCTCCTTGTTGTCCTTGTTGCGGTGGTGCAAACTGTTGTTGTACCTGATAATGATGCCCGTAAGATTGAGCATATTGTGCGTATTCCGCCGGAACCGTATTCACATTCGCATTTGTTGAAACAATTTGACGAGTATCGATTTGCGGATTATGATTGGCAACCTGAACAACAAGAGCCTGAGACGGTTCAGCTCGTCCGGGCATTGGAACAGGAGCATTCACAATCTGCGACGGAGATTGTGTTACAGGATGCGGAGACCAAATGGAACGTTTGGTCGAAGTTGGCGAAGCAGCAGGCGTTTCCGCAACACGGTTCTTCATATTCTGTCCCACCGGTGCCACCTGAACCGGCGCGACGACCGCATTCGCCGGCATTCCCGAAACACGTAAACCATTGTCAATATCTGTTATCTTAACACCGGGAATCTGTTTAATATGTTCCGCCGCTTGATGAACTGCATCAAGGGAACCAACCTGACCAACCAATCGGACTTTGCCGTTTTGATAGGAAACTGCAATATCGTAACCCGGAAAACGATCTCCCAAACTTGCCGCGATTTTCTCAGCAGCTGCCTGATTACTGTTTGCATGAACCGCAGTCGGCGCAAATGCCAAAATTGCAGCGAGTATGAGCGGAACTAAAACGAGTCGCATTGCCTTCCTCCTACCTGAGTTCGTAATATTCAATATTGTTGTACCTTTAATGGTCGACTGCCCGAAATTTCAAGCATTTAAATTTTTATCGTCCATGTAACAAAGGAAACTTAATCGAAAATCGGTTAAGTTGTCAATCTTGGAAAATTCTTCTCTAAATTTGTCGGCATTTTCGAATTGAAAGAAAAATATTTTTTACTTTTTTTCTTTTTGTATCTATTCAGTAGAATTTTTTTGCAGTAATAATTTTTATAATAATAAACTATTTCCCGTTTTTTAACAAAATTCGCAAAATTAACATACTTTTCCAGTTTCTACAATTTGTTAATTTTGAAAAAGTTGTAAATTTTGTATTCTTTAATTTTAACCGCAAATTTTATCGGAATAATTATTTTTTTAGCAATTTCCTCGGCAATAGGATAGAAAAAATTCCAAAATCAACCGTGTGGAAAAAACTGATTGCAGGGAGAATACCGAAAATGCCGACAAAAAGGGATGAGTACATTTCTTCGGCGGAAATTTCAAAATGTGAAATTTCACCACAGAAAACATAAAATTTTCATTAAAGAATTTAATTGTAATATTTTCGTAAAATATTTGTATCAAATGGTTTGCAAAAACAATATTCGCGTTTCTTCGTTGTTTTTCGCGGAGAATTTTCATTTCGCGCGGTTTCCTTTTGTCAACATGATTATTGAGTTTAGGCGGAATGATTGATCCGTCGATCAGGCAATTACGATCTGTTTTATCATATTTTAACTTTCATTTTTCATGTACGAGGTTTTTTTCGGTTTGAAACGCCGACCATTTTTGGCTGTTCCCGACACGGAATTGTATTTTTCCACGAAACCAATGGAAGAAGCTCGTCGGGTTATCGAACGAGCCGTTCGACGCGGAGAAGGTATCGCTTTACTTTTTGGAGTGTCCGGTACTGGGAAAACATTGCTACTTCGCCTGCTTCGTGATTCACTCAAACCGGATTACAACGTTTCCATCATTTCCAACAGTCACCTGGAAACACCAAAATCGTTTTTTCAGCAACTCCTTTATGAATTGCAACTTCCGTTTTCCAACGGTGATGAGATTGAACTTCGGTTTCAGTTGCTTGACTTTGCCCGACAGAATAAAACGTGCGTTATTCTGATTGACGAATCGCAATTCCTTAGTACGTCTATTCTTGAGGAAATTCGGTTGCTGACGGATTGTGATAATGGTTCTGTGCCGTTTTTTCGGATTGTTTTGGCGGGCAATATAGAATTTGAAGAAAAATTAACCGAACCGAGTCTGCATGCTTTCAATCAGCGGGTTGTTCATCGTGCGTATCTCGAAACACTTTCACGCGAAGAAACGGGACAATATATTACTTGGCAATTAGATGTATCCAGTAACAAAAATGATCTTTCTCCGGTTTCAAGTTCGGGTTTGGCGGAATGGATTGAACATTCCGGCGGAAACGAAGGACGAAGAATTGACTCGCCGCATATCCGATATTCCGAACCGATTGTTACGGAAAACGCCAAGCAACTGATTTTTCAGCTAACAGACGGATTGCCCCGATCAATCAATCAACTTTGCGATATGGCTTTTCACCTTGCCGCCGAACGGATTGTGCGGCAGATCGACGAACATCTGATTCATGACACATGGACAAAGTTACAACAAATTGCCGGACATTCGGAAGAGAAACAAACAGAATCTATTTCCGCAACACTTGTATCAACTTCGTTCAAAAACATTGACGAAATTGTTGCACGAAAAAAAGCAACTTTCCAACCGAAAACATTTTCTTCCGCTGTCGAATTTGGAACATTGGACGACACCGAAATCATCGAATCAGCAGAAAATGAACCAACAGAATGTGAACCGATAGAAAGCGAAAAAGCAACAATTATTCGTTTTCGTTCTCCCAATGAATATAAACCGCCGTATCCCGAAGATGATCATTGGGAAGACGAATATTCCGAGCAAGATGGATCGAAAGTCGTTTTATTTGAATCGGAAACAACCAAAATCGAACAATCCGAATCGGATAAAATAGAAACAAAAAATGAGTTGCCGTCTATGAGTCCGCAACTGAATCAGGAACAACATGATTGTTGTTCGGAAAAGAATCAAGAAATGGAAACAAATTCTCTTGATTTTTACGATGTTTTAGAGAATGATATTCTTTTTTCCGATGATACGTTTCCACGTTTGCGAGAATTGCCGATCAGCGAAGAATGGAACGATACCATCGAAGCGGTCGCCGAAGCCGTTACGGAAAAAGGTACTGCCGAAAACGCAGAAGTGTTACAAACGGCAACAAAGGAATTTTTAGAACAAAACATTGCAGAGAATGTCGATTTATTACAAACAACAACAGAAAAATTATCAGAACAAAATATTGCAGAAAACGCTGATAGACCACAAATAACAATAGAAGAAGACATAGAACAATATATTGCCCAAAATATTGAAACAGTTAAAAATGTAACGGAGGAATCAATTGAACAAAATGTTGTTCACCGCTCGTCAACAAGAATTTATCCGCATCGCCGACAACGAATCAAAGAAAATTTTGTGCAAAAATATCGGCATCGAATAATCGTATCAACAGTTTCGACAGGCAATACCGAAACACCAAAATCATCGTATTGTCATTTTGGTACGTTGTCACTCTTCTTGATGTATTGTCGTTTTGATGCCGGTGAAACTTGGATTGGTAATCGTTCGCTTTATCCTTTATTTTTTTCTGTACGTTTTCCAATATTTTGTCCAAACGAAACAGTTGAAACAACCATTGACGATACAATTATTGTAGAAGCAATTACAAACGAGACAAAAATCAACGAACCAATTGTTGAGGAAGCAATTATCGGCGAAGCGGTTATTAGTGAAACGATAGAAGATGAACCGGAATGTCATAATATTACAGTAACCGAAAATACGACTGTAACAGAGACAGAAAATACCGTTAATAATGAACCGAGTTCTGATGACATTCTTGTTGATATCGATCAGAAACATTGTTCTGAGGAGTCCGAAATGGACAAGGAAACACTGGAAAAATACGGGGCGGAAGTTCTGGAAGGACGTCCTCCCTTTGTCCGTAAGGAACCAAACTACGCCTATCAAACAACAGATTTTGCACCGGAAATAATCGGAAAAATTCCGTATCAAGATTTTATGACAGGCAATGTCATCTTGTTAAACTGGACAGAACCGGAACACAATTCCGAAAACGGTTTCGGTACTTCTTATCGGGAATTTGTTACACGTGATACAGCGGACAAAAATGACCTCGATAAATTTTGCGACGAATTTCAAGAAAAACAATATTATTGTAATGAATTTAATACTTCGCCGGTTGTTCAAACAACATTGAATCCTGTTGCGAATCTTTCGCAATCAATTTTCGTTGTGCCTAATCAGAAAACAAGTCTTGATGAGCCGTTTGATGAAACTGTTGCGGTGGAAACATTGGCAGTTCCGTTGAAAGAATCGTCGGATCGTTCTGTGTTACCGCATTCGATATTTTCGAACAATTTTTCTATTCCGTCGCAAATTGAAGCGGCAATAAGACGAATTACCAGAGCAGCGGAAAAAATTGAACAGGCTGCCGAACAAAGTAATAACGCCGGACAACAAATCAAGCAGGCGGCTTGTTTTGTTGAGACAGAAATAAAAACGGTGTTACCAACTTATGTGGAACTTTTTCGGGAACTTACAGAGTTTCAACAAATGGTTTCCAACGAATTGAACGGAAAACATTCTGAACATCAAATCACCGAAGATCCACACGAACAGGCGAACCGACACGAACGCCCTGTCCGGTTGTTGCCTTTTCCGGTTCACATCAATACCGGTGTTGCCGTTGCCGCCCAATTCGTTTCAGAAATAAAATCCGCTTCATCGACTGACGAATCGACACAAAATGAAAAATCAATTGATTTTCAAAAATTATTTCAATAATCGATTATTTCCTGTATTTGATATTTTATCGTACCATCATTGATCACAAATTAATCGCATCAAAGATATTTTCGTACTGTTTGATAAATTACTGTTAGATCAATTTTGAATGTTTGTTATAACATGTCGATTGTTCCTCTTTCATTCAACCGAACAAGTGTTGCGCTTCAGACAAACCGTGCGTACAATAATTTGTCAGGAGCTCAGATTTTGTTATCGCGTTACGAAGAACAGCTTCTGTCGGGACAACAATACCGTTACGGAAGTGATGCTCCGTACAATGCGTCGGCTTCGCTTTCCGTTCAGACGTTGATTGAACGCAAAACACAAAACGTTGCCAATATCAAATCGACACAAACATTTTTGTCGGCAACCGATTCGACGCTTTCTTTATTCAACGCCCTCACCGACGATGCGCGAGCGATGGCTTTGGAAGCAATCAACACAACAACAAGCAGTATTCAACGGACAGCGTTGGCTCAAACGGTCAAACAAACGGTTCAACAAATATTTGATTTCAGTAATTATTCCTTTGAAAATCGATACGTTTTTTCTGGTTCGACCACTTCTGTTTTGCCTTTCGAATGGGGAAAAGATTCGTACACAATCAAATATAACGGAACAGAATCGAATATTTATTCATGGAGTGATACTGATTTATTGTCACAATCGAATGTCAATGGTGTTGAAGTATTTGGCGCGATTTCCGATCCGGTGCGTGGAAAAGCCGATCTCAATCCCGCCGTTCGTGATACCACGCTTCTGAGCAATCTCAATGGCGGGAACGGTGTCGAAAAAGGTTCTATCCGTTTCAATTATAAACTCAATGATCAAATCATCAACATGGATATTGATTTGAGTCGTTGTGTTACACTTGACGATGTGAAACGGACAATTGAAAATAGTAAAAGCCCTTATTTTTCCGTTAAAGTTGATCTGACTTCGAATGGACTGTCTTTTTCGTTACCGGAAGGAACAATCGGTTCTGTTACAGTTACAGAAGTTGGCAAAGGAACTGTTGCCCGTCAACTTGGTATTCCAACCGGAATCGAATTAACGTCTCAAAAACAATTGATTGGACGTGATCTCAATCCTGCTCTGACGCAAACAACATTACTTGATGATATTTTAGGTTCTCGTGCCGGTACGACTTTAGTTTTTGCCGGTACCAATAACAATATTGTTCTTCGTGCCAATCACAACGGCAATAGTATTTTTGATGCGAAAACGGGCAATGAAATTTTTCCGCTTAACGATGTTCGTATCGCCTTTCGAGCTGATCCGTTGATTGTACCGGGTGAAGAATGGGCGGAATATGATAATGAAACGAAAACAATATTGGTCAATATTCATCCCGACAACACGATTAGCAATAATATTATTCGTGCGATTAATGATGCGGCGGCAGCGGGAACGATTCCGCCATTCACGGCGTCTGTTAGCGGAGCCGACCAACAAAATTCCGATTTGGCGGGAACAGGAACCGTAACGTTATTGCCGGGAATAACCGTCATCGAAGGAATAACCGGCGGCGGAACCGGTATTGATTTTGATCCGTCAGGTATTCAACTTGTCAACGGTGATCAAACTTTTAATATTTCATTTGAAAATTGTAAAACGGTTGGCGATTTGTTAGCGGAGTTGAATGATTCTCAATATGGTCTTTATGTGTCCATTAATGAAAATCGAAACGGAATTGATATTCGAAGCCGGATTAGCGGAACGGATTTTTGTATCGGCGAAAACGGCGGGACAACAGCAACTCAATTCGGTATCCGAACTACCGATTTTGAGTCGCGGTTGACCGAGTTTGATTTCGGACGCGGCGTAACAGATTATGATGGACCCGGTATTGCGGCAAGCGCCCATCATAATAATGTTACGCCGAATAGTTCTTTGATTCTGACTGCTCGAAATGAAGGAAAAACATGGAACGATTACACCGTCAATTTTGTACCAACAACTGATCCGCAAGGCAAAGTTATTGTGTCAATGGACGAAACCGCAAAGATCATTAACATTGGTATCAATCCCGGCGTAACAACAGCATGCGAAGTCGTTGATGCGTTTAATGCGCAGCCGGGACCGAAACAATATTTCAATTTGGAACTCGATACGACAAACGGCACCAATACCGGTGAAGGCGTTGTTTATGATGGTTTTGTAACAACAAACGGCGGAATCGACGGCGGAATTGATTTTACCATTACGAGAAATGACGGAACTATTTTAGAGATTGATATTCATGGAGCGAAAACATTGGGCGATGTGTTACAAATTATTAACGATCATCCTGATAATCGTGACGGTTTATTGTCGGCGTCGTTGTCAAAATTTGGTAACGGAATAGAATTAACGGACAAGAGTTTTGGAGAAAAAGTAACACGTGTTGATCGGACGTTACTTTCGACAACAGCAATTGAACTTGGTTTAATCAACATGGGAGAAGAATACCGCACGAAAACGGAAATCGGTAGTCAAGCCGGAGTTTCGGTTTTTCCCGAAGTATTAAACGGTTCAATTTTGGTTACAGCAAAAAGTGTTGGAACGTATGCGAATGACGTTCAGTTTGAAGTGATTGAAGGAACGCCGCCGAATTTTGTGTACGATGCCACATCGAAAACATTACGGTTTTCGGTTGAACCTGGTGTAACAACAGCGAATGATTTAATCAATTTGTTTCAAAATCAAGCGTCGGCAACAGTTCGATCAATGTTCGATATTCAGAATGGCATCAATCCGGATGGATTACCGAGTAACGGTAGCGGATTGGTTACGCTAAATTCCGTAACAATGACCGGTGGAACAGACAGCGTTTTAAAAGGAAATGATCCGAACCCATTGGAAACGGATTCGCTTTTTAACGCTTTGATTCGGTTACAGGTTGCGATGGAAAAGAATGACACACGTGAAATAGAACGGGCAACTCAACTTCTTGATACGGCAGTTGAACGGCTTGACGGTTCACGTGCTTCGATTGGGGTCATGCAGAACAGTTTGGATAACGTACAACTCCGTTTGTCGGAAGAAAATATTCAGTATGAAACAACACTCAATTCGACACTTCGCATTGATTTTGCCGATGCTTCGCTCAATTATATGGCACAACAACTTGCGTATCAAGCATCAATGCAGGTTACAAGCGCAATGCTCCAAATGTCGCTACTAAATTATCTCTAAAGAATAAAGAAACGGAAAAAAATAAGTTCTCTTCCTTGCGATCATTCTACCGAAATATTACGAAATAGAAAATAATATTGGCGTGTTAATGCGAAACGATTACGAACTTCTTGATTTTGGTAACGGACGGCGTTTGGAACGTTTTGGTTCATTTATTCTTGATCGTCCCTGTCCGGCAGCGGAACATTATTGTTTTACAAAACCGGTCTTGCAGAACCAAGCTCATGCGAAATTTGTGATCGCATCGCAACATTCGGAACGCGGATATTGGACGGCACAACCTGATGCATGGCAAGTTGTGTTCGGAAAAATCGTCATGGAATTACATTGTACGCCGTTTGGTCATGTTGGTGTTTTTCCGGAACAACAAACTAATTGGAACCGAATCACAACTCTTTTAGAAGAAGCTGCAAAACAACAAACCGGAACAATTCATGTCCTCAATCTGTTTGCTTACACAGGCGGTAGTTCTCTGGCAGCGGCGTTGGCGTCTCCGAATATTGACGTGGTTCATGTTGATTCCGCCCAGAACGCCATCGAAAAAGCAAAACGTAACGCCCAACTAAACGGATTGGATCGTATCCGGTTTATTACCGAAGACGCACGTAAATTTGTTCAGCGCGAACTCCGGCGGAAACATTATTATGATGCAGTAATTCTTGATCCGCCGGCTTACGGTCATGGACGCAAAGGCGAAGCATGGAAATTTTCGGAACATTTACCGGAATTATTGTCCGATATTTCCGGTTTGTTGAGCGAAAACCGGTATTTTATTCTCTTGACGGCACACACAACAGGATACAATTGCGTTGATATGCGGCAAATGATGGAAGTTGCCGGAATATCCCGCGAATGGAGTTGGCAACCTTTTGCGATGACAATTCCGGCAACAACCGGAAAATTATTAGAATCCGGTTACGGAGTTTGGGGCGTAGGATGTGGGGAGAAGAGTTTGTGAATCATATATCCTCCAACATTTTTTCGGCAATTTCGAGAGCGGCATCACGACGTTGTGGATAAAGCGTATCTTGTAACACTTCGTCAATTTTATCTGCCCATTGAACAACAAAAGAATCCATCCATTCAGGATGTGGAATTTCGTAATCAGTAAAATGATTGATTTTCAACCGCCCCAAAAATTCAAGTTCGCGACGCAACTCCGTATGGTACAACGGAATCATAAACGGTGTTGACGCAATCCGCATTCGTTGATATTTCCGCGCCGAATTGATCAGTAATTGTGTTGCCTCACGAAGTTCGCCAAGCGTCGAATGATAATCCGTTAAAATGTGAAAAATATTATAATCTTGTCCTGTTTTTTCGAGAGCGTCCAACACGGTTGCCAATTGTTCCGGCGTATGGCGTTTGTCCCAACGCCGAAGTAGTTCCGGATGAAACGATTCCGCTCCCAACTGAATCATCGCCTTCAACCGAGAAATCCAATAAAATAATTCAGTATCAGGTTGACCGTTTTTGTCCAGCAACGAACACGGATTCGTTTGGAAACTAAGACGATAACGCCGTTGGAACCCATAAAATTCGTACAGTTGCAGAAATTGAATCGCTCGTTGCCGGTCAAGAAAAAAATCTTCATCAAAAACCGAACACCACGAAACCGACAACAATTTCAAAACCGGATTCTCTGTCCATGCGTAATGTTTCCATGTTGTCAGGCGAAGTTTTCCTTCGCTGACAAGTTGGTCGGCGCCGCGAAGTTCTTCAATAATTTGGTTTGCTGTTTTCGTGCGAATACGCCGTCCGTGCAATCCGGCACAAAAAGTACACCGACCCGGACAACCACGACCGCCCGTCAAATACAACGAATCAAAAGGATTCGCCTGATCAAAACCTTCGAGAAGTAACCAGTTGAGTTGATTTTTCCGAAGAATTTCCTCTGTAACAGCAGGAACCCGAATTTGTGTTGCCGACAACGAATTTTCCGGCGGTAAATTAACCATTGCTTTTCCCGCCCAGAAATACGCAAGACCGGGAATATCCGGCAAATCATTACACGAATTATGTTTCCGCGCGGATTTGAGAAATTGCGTCAAGGATTGTTCGGCATCGCCGGCAAAAACATAATCCGCCCCTGTTTGTTCCAGAACTTCAATCGGATGAGAAGTTGCCGTGGGACCGCCAAGGATAATTGTTGTGTTAATACGTTGCCGAATATTTTTGATCTGGTTGCAAATATTTTCCAATTGCCCACCTTCGAGACGCAACCCAACCACATGAGGACGGAATGACTGTAATCGTTGCAAGAAAAGATCGCCCAACGGATGAATAATCACTTCCGCCAACCCAAGACGTACCACATACGACGCAATTTCATGAAGACCACAAGGAAAACCAATTGAACCGAAAAGAATACGCGGAAGCATCGACAAAATCCATTGAAATAGATGTTAATACATTATTTTAGGCAAATGGAATGCGGTAACTCAATGTGATTGTGTTTTCATCTTCCTGAAACGATTATGTTGACTTGCGGTTGGAGTTCTTATTATTGTTCTTGTTGTTATTTTTGTTCTCGTTTGTATTGTTACTGTTACTTTTATTTTTATGCGGCGCAAACTTAAACAAAAACTTGCAACACAAATGACCGTCAAGTCGGTTTTCTAGTTGTTCTACTGAAGCACCTTGTCCCAAAAGCAATTGCATGCAAAGCCGATCAATATGGCAAACGGTTCGTGTTTCTTCGATCATGGAAATGAAGGGACAATTGTATTTTTTCATTTCGATATTGCCGTTTGATTCTCGACATTCGAGCAACCGCCCATTGCGAACCAGAAAAGCGGCAAATTCGTGGACACGTTCTTTGGGCGACGACGCCGTCAACTTCCGAATATAAAAATCAGCAATATCAGCAGCAACATCACAACTAATTTGGTTAAGTATTTGATCGCCGAGTCGTTCCCGAATTGACCGCCACGCGGACGGAACAACAAGATCATGAAGTCCTTCAAAAAGTTTCCGCATTGCCAAGTCTGTTGCGGAAAAAAGATAACGCGGACGTCCACGACCGCCATTGTGTTCGATTTTCTGTTCGAGAAAACCGATAGCGACTAATTCGTTAACTTGTTCGGTTACAGCCGTCCGTGTTACGTTCAAGGCTTTGACAAGTTCGGTGATTGTTTGCGGCGGTTTACCCACCAACAATCGTACAATTCGTAATCCGGCACCACTCACGATGGGTTGGACAAGAGTATTTGAGGACATGATTTAATTTTTTAAAAGAAAGGGCGATTAGGGAGAAGTTAACAAGAGAGAACATGTAATGATTCAAGAAATTATCGTGGATTGTTGGCGTGCTTCCTGATGGTTGGTCGGCAATCAAAAAACCGGCAATCCTTTTTCCGAAAAAGTCGCTTACAATTGGTTTGCTCATTTTTGGTGACAATTCCGCTGAAATATTACGAAAATATATTGAAAATGCTGAAACATTCCGAAACATGTTGCAACAGTTTGAATATTCGGTGATGAGATTAAAATCGGAAAATTGGAACAGTTCGGCAAAATTTTTCGATGAGGTTCGTTATTCCTGCAATCAAAGGTAGTCCAAACGGCGGTTACGAAATGAACCAATTTCCTGTTTTCTAATAATTGCTAATTATTAAGGAAAAAAAAATAAATGCAACATCCTGAAACGGAATTTTTTTATTTTTTTTCTGTAGTAACTATTTTTTGGTCTTTTGTCTCTAATTTAGTGAATCTTTTCTTGAACATCTTCTCCAATACAAGGTATTTCACTTTAATAGACCTTTTCTCCAACCCTTCCCCAAGAAAGGTTGCCCACCTGAAAATGGTGTATTTTCAGGCGAAAATAACGCATTCGCATATGAAAACGGCGCATTTTCATCTGAAAAGAAAGGTTGCCTCCATGTTCTTAGGGAAGGGTTAGAGAAAAGGTTTAATACTTATTTTTGCGATGATTTTGTTTGAACACGGAATACGCAGAATACACGGAAGAATAAACAAAAAGGGCGAACACTTTTATGTAAAGTGTCGCCCAACATTTTGGAAAATTTAATGAAACGTCTAATAATCCAGTGGAGGATAACGGACTTGAACCGATGACCTTCTGGCTGCCAGCCAGACGCTCTCCCAACTGAGCTAATCCCCCCAAATCACAAAGATATAATATTAGCGAAAATCGTATGCCCGTCAATCCCCGTCCAGTAGTTGAAAAAAAATTTTTATATCGAATCAATTCCGGCACGATTCATTATTTATTGTACGGGATTCGTTTGCTCTTCGGCAACATAAACTTGTGGTCGTGGTGGTATCATTCGTTGCGGTGGTGTCAGATGTTGTGGTTGTGTTGGTTGGCGAAACATTGTTTGCGAGATTGGGCGAGTCCGATTCGTTTGGACATTGTACGCCGGAATCCGAACCGGTTGAGTCAACGATTTATAACCGGTATTGGGTTTCGATGTCTCCGTTTCAACCCGAATTCCTTCGGTATAACCACCGGAACATCGACTACAACCACTACTTGCCGCACCACTACCACAACCACAAGAATCAACATTGTCACATGGATTGCAAAAATCATGCGGTTGATAACAGTTGTCGCCGTAATACACTTCGTTGCTACAACTGTTGTACGGAAATATTTCGTAACCGCCATATCCGCCACAAAGGAGATTACCAACCAAAGCAAATGGAGCCGCCGCTAAACAAAATGCTCCTTCGCCAAGAACAAAAACGCCATTGACAAGATTGCCCAAACAGTTGGCGCAGTTGGACAAACCGCAAGGACGGTAAGAAGTACAACCGTAATTGGTATAACCAGTTGCGCAGTCGGTGTCACACGGTGCGGAATTGCCGTCCACATAATCGACAACACCATTGTGAATGACCGAACCACAACCATACGGTACTCCTGAACGTCCATAACCGCCATAATAACCGTTATAGCAGGTGCAACCGGCGACAAACAAAGACAACAAAAGAATAACACCAACAATTCTTGTGCGTTTCATCGGAATCTTTTAACCTCTGGCATGATGTTGAAATCTGCCGTTATACGTTTCGGGGTGGATGTGAGAAGGATAAATTCCCTTACCTGAAAGAATATATCGGCTTACTCTTGCCGGAATATTCAGAAAAAACGGAATAATCGGCAAATTTTATGTAAATTGGCACTAAACACCAATTTCAAGCGTTTATCACTATTTTCCACGGCGAATGTCATAATTCATGGAAACTTCGAAAATGCCTTAGAACCGAAATAGTTTTGGTGTTGATTTTGTCAATTCCTTGTATTCACACAGGTTAT
>JAIRTV010000372.1 GCA_031254675.1 Planctomycetaceae bacterium
GTGTTTTTTCGGTCAATCGAAATTTCGATACAACCTTCTTCAAACGTACTGCGTACAATAAAATGACGTTGCCGATAGTGTTGCAACACCGTATCTTGATGAGTGAATCGACCGGCACTGAATAACAATAATTTTGGAGTTGACCATTTCAGAAGCGGTTCGGTTTGCTTCGAATGACCACCATGATGCGGAACCATAACAATTTCGCACGGAATTGATGGACGTTTCAAAAATGGTGACGGCAAACGACCATCCAAATCGCCCGGTAATAAAATTCCAACACCGCGATGTTCAAAACGAAGCACTAAACTTGTGGCATTTGTGTTGTCCCGTTCAGCGAAGTCGGTTTTCGGCGGATGCAGGAAAATACTGTTCGGAAGTCCGTACGCCTGCAAGGAATGACCATCACTAACTTCAATAATCGGAATCTTTTTCGTTGCAAGTTTTTTCTGAAACGATACCAATAAATGTTGTTCCTTAAATTCATTCGCATCAAGTTGGTCGAAAGAAATTTGTCGTTCATCCAATTCTTTTTGAAGTATTTTAAGCGGCTCAAACATGTACGGCGAAACGAAAACGGTACCAATATGAAATCGGTCAGCAAGAATTGTAACACCATTGTAATGATCACTGTCCGGATGAGAAATGATAATCGCATCAATTTTTATTTTTCCCAGTCGCCAAATTGCTCGACTCATAACGTCCGCAGCACGTTGCGGTGACGAAATACACCCCGCATCATAAATAAACGTCTTTTTCTGCGGTGTTGTAACGAGAACACAATTACCGTGACCAATTGAAAAAACAGAAAATGTTAAACGATCATTCCAATACCGATCAAGATCACGAATATATCCGTAACCGAAACCAATAGCAATCCAACCCAAAAGAAGAGCCGCCAATAATCGTGGCGGTAATCGACGAATCGGTACAAAAGTTAGTAACGTAAAAACAACATAATAAACAAGATTCCACCAAACCGGAGGTCCCGGAACCCAATAATGCCCGCCAAGACGTTGAAAAAATGCAATCATTCCAAAAAGTACACGAAACGAAAAATCCGTGAACCAACCCAAAAAATCGCCCAATATCGGAATGTTACCAAAAATCATCGTACAAAAACCGCCAATCATTGATGTTGATAGCGGAATCCAAAGTAACGGATTAACCAAAACCGCAATCGGAGTAAAAAGATGAAATCGATCTAAAATTAATGGCATCGAAATTCCCCAAATCACCAAACTAATCAGAAAAAGCCCCATCATTTGTTTCGAAAAATATCGCACAAACCGGAAAATAAGCCAATGTTTACTTTCAAAACGTTCGATATGTGCCAATTTTGAGTGTCCATTTTCAGCGGTTTCGTCTTCACCGAATAAGAGTTGCCGAAATGTATTGGTTCTCGGAATCCAGAAAAAAGCACCCGTAGCAATAAAAGAAAGTTGCGCACCGAATTGGAATAATTCCGTCGGGTTCAATAATAAAACAAATAATGCTGTTGCGCAAAGTGTGTTAACACCAAACGAACGGCGATTCAAAACAACGGAGAACGAAATGATACAAATCAGAATCGTTGACCGAATTGCCGGAGTTTGAAGATCGGTTAGAAAGAGATACAGAATAACCGTTATAATAATAATGACGGAACGAATCCGTCTCGAAATTCCCAACAAGTCAAGGAATCCAGTAACAATTATCGCGACAATGGCAATGTGTAAACCGGAAATGGCAAGAATGTGCATGGTTCCTGTTTCGATTAGATTTTGCGACGTTTCCTCGTCAACTCCTTCACGAATACCAAGAATCATTGCCGCGGCAAGCGGAGAAATTTCAGGACTCATTCGGCGTTGAAAATTCGCGTGGCACGTACGCCGAACCGTCTCCAGAAATCGAACAATATCGGAATCGCCTGTTTTCAGTACGGAAATTGCCTTTTGAGTTGGTACGCGAACAATACAAAGAATTTTATGGCTACGCAACATGCCGGCATAATCATAATCTTCAGGATTTTGAGGATTGAGCGGCTTTGATAACGTTCCGAAAAGTTGAATCGTGTCGTTGATACGAAAATTCCTTCCATCACCTTCGACAACCACCAAAACATAACCACGAACCGGAAACCAATTGTCCTTGTCACGCAACCGCTCCGCTCGAAGTGTAAAAATTGTCCGTTCCGAAGTTGCGAAAATTTTGCCCGGATCAAAAGGCGGCTTCGGAAAATAACGCGGCATTTCGCAAACAGAACCTTGCAACGCCACAGGTTCCTCAATTTTTCGTGCGTAATATCCAAGATCATCTTCCGAGAAATTGTTCCAGTGTGCGTGATGATAAAAACCAAAAATAGAACTGAAAACAGCAAACAAGAAAATCGTTGACAACAATAAACGTTGCGTCAAAAAAGCCGATAACCAACAGATCGATGTTGCAAAAATTAGGGTAATCCAAAAATTCCACGACACACCGGTCAACCGGTCAAGAAGAATACCCAAAACCGCCGCAACAAAAATCAGTGGAAGTGGTTGATAAGGAATTGCTTTTTGTGATGGTTTCATCTTGTCGTAACAGACCAGTCTCGACCGTAACAAATAATATAGGACATTCCACGTTTTACAAAACAAAAATTGCCGTTTTGTTTATTGTTGCCGTTGTTTCAAATTATAAATAGGGATTGGTTTGGCGTTCCGCGCCCACGGTGGTTGATAAACCATGACCGGCAAAAATAACCGTTTCGTCCGGCAACGAAAGAATTTGTGACCGAATTGCTTCGATTTGAATCGCCGGATTGCTATCAGGAAAATCACTGCGTCCAATCGTTTGTTTGAAAATAACATCGCCAGTAAAAAGAATCGGTTCGGAATCGGTTGGAAGAAAGTAAACAACATGCCCTTTACTGTGTCCCGGAACATGTCGCACTTCAATCGAAATTCCAGCTAAATTCAGTTGATCGCCGTGACGCAACAAAACATCCGCCGGTGTAACTGTTACGGCAAAACCAAAAGACGCCGAAAGATTTTGTTTTGCATCAATGAGTTTGTCTTTTTCTTCTTCACCAATATAAATTTTACAATTTTTCCAAATCGCTTTGATCGCATCAATTCCGGCAATATGATCGGCATGACCATGAGTAACAAGAATCGCAATCGGATGAAGTTCTTTGTTTTCAATATGTTCAATAATTTTTTCCGGTTCAAAACCGGGATCAATCAGCAAACAATCTTGACTGCCAACCCGATACACAAGATATCCGTTTTCCTGAAAAGGAATCGATAAAATTGTTTCGACAATAATTTCTGAAAAAATTTTTCTGTTCACGATTTGATACGAAATTAGTTTGATTTGAATAGTAGGCTAAAATTGACGGTTAATAAAATGCTGTCCCTCACGGGACGAAAAATTGTAGCGTTATTTTTTTGCTACAAAAACAAAATTTTAATGTGTAATGCGCATACCATGTTTTTACAAAATGTTACTTTTTATTGTTGTCCAGCAATATTGCCAGCCATGCTGTTTCTTTGAACGCCTGAAAAATAATTTTGACGACAATTGTTAGCGGAGCCGCAAGGAATAATCCAACCGGTCCCAAAAGCCAACCCCACGAAAATAACGAAAGGATAATCACCACCGTAGAAATTCCCAAGCCGTGTCCCAACATTTTCGGCTCAATCCCGTAAGCAATCGAACATTCAATCGCAACCAAACAAATAATGTACAAGAAAACTCCTTGCAAATCATACGTCATAAAAATCAACATTCCCGGTATAATTGCCGCCAATGTTCCACCGATATTCGGAATAAAGTACAGAAAAAATGCAATCACCCCCCAAAAAAGTGTTGCAGGAACTCCGAAAATCCAATACACAAATGTTGCCGCCACCGCCGACATCAAACTCGAAATCGCCTTGAGAAAAAGATAACGACGAATATCATTGGCAATATGGTGAAAATGTTCGTTGTTGATAGGTCCCTCTTTGCCAAAAGCCCGATCAATTTTCTCAGGAAACCGCGCCGCCTCGAAAACCATAAACACCGTAAAAAGTAAAACAAGAAATCCGCCTTCCGCAACATGACGCAATTCCACCAATGATTTCGTTACCCAATACATGACACTTTCAGGATTAAGCGCAATCAAGGCGGGTTGCTCTTTATCTTGTTTGCTAAGAATTTTGGCAATCTCAGCCTCCGAAGAAACCGGAACAATTTCATTCGGAACAGAATTTTCCGTTTCGTTTAGAGATTCCGTTGCCGCAATTTTTTCGCTTGGCAAATCGGTTGAATCCATATTTTCGTCGTTTTCGTTCGTTTCGTGATTCGCTTCAACCGAATGTTCAGATTTTGGAAACGGTAACAGAACATTTTTTTCCGATGAAGATTCCGTTTGTTTCTCTGTCAAAATTTCTGTTCTCGGAATTTCGGACGTAACACCGTCGATTGTAGGAATTTCGTCAGAAGAAATTTCAGAACGCGACAAACCGTTGTCGGATAAAACTGTTGTCTGAATATTTTCTTGTTCTTTATTTTTTCCCAATTCTCCGAGAACAAAACCGTACCGTTCCAATTGTTTATCGATTTGATCAAGTTTTTGAACAATTCTATTTTTGTACGCGGGAAGCCGAAGAATAAAATCATTGAGTGACCGACCGACAAAATAACTGATACCGGAAAACACAAACACGGTTCCGCCAAGGACAATAATAAGCGCAATAGAATTGCGGCAACCGTGATCCCGCAACCAACGTAGCGGAACCACCAAAATAATCGTCATAAATAACGCCAACAACATTGGCGAAACAATCCCACTTGCCGCTTTGACGCCAGCCAAAATCACAATCGTTGCCGCCCCCATTACCAAAAAACGATAAACTTTTTCCGGTTTGGACTTGGGAATCGTAACAGAAGATTGGGAAGATTCCACAAATTGAATGGAAGATGATTCGTCGTTAAACATTCTGAAATAATTGAAAAGTAAAAAGAGGAAAAATTTTGACGCCCATTTATTGATTATAGCGGGTATTCTCTTGTTGACAATGGACAAACACAAACAATCATACTGTCCCTGCACGTTCGACTAAACGAAAGCTGAATTTTAAAGTATGAAGGCGGTATTCCGAGATTGTGATATTTTCTCAAATTCGCGCGACACCGCTGTTTTTTGCGGCTTGGGCGACAGCTTGGGCGACCTTTTGCGCAACACGATGATCCAACGGACTTGGAATAATATATTCCGGACTCAACTCTTTTTCCGAAACAAAATCCGCAATCGCATTGGCTGCCGCAATTTTCATCGCGTCGTTGATATCGCTCGCCCGAACATCCAACGCTCCACGAAAAATTCCCGGAAACGCAAGAACATTGTTTATTTGATTCGGAAAATCGCTTCGACCTGTTCCCACAACCATGGCTCCTGCTGCTTTGGCTTTATCCGGCATAATTTCCGGAACAGGATTTGCCATGGCGAAGATAATGGGATTTTTGTTCATATTTTTGACCATTGACTCCGTTACGCAATTCGGGGCGGAAACGCCGATAAAAACATCCGCACCGCAGAGAACTTCTGTCAACGAACCTTTTTTACCTTGACGATTTGTTATTTTCGCCATTTCTGTTTTTTCTAAATTCAACTGGTCGCGTCCTTGATAAATCGCCCCCAGACGATCACAAAGAACAACATCTTGCAGTCCCAAAGAAATCAAAAGCCTAATAATAGCAATACCGGCAGCACCGGCACCACTTGTAACAACCGCAATATTTTCCAATTTTTTACCGGTTATCTTGAGGGCATTGAACAACGCCGCCAACGTAACAACCGCCGTACCGTGTTGGTCATCGTGAAAGATGGGAATATCGCAACACGCTTTTAATTTTCGTTCGATTTCAAAACATCGCGGTGCAGCAATATCTTCAAGATTGATTCCGCCAAAACTGCCCGCCAGCAACTGAACCGTCCGAACAATTTCATCAACATTTTTGGAACGAATACAAATCGGAACCGCATCGACATTGCCGAATGTTTTGAACAAAGCACATTTCCCTTCCATGACGGGCATTCCTGCTTCGGGACCAATATCACCAAGCCCTAAAACAGCGGTTCCGTCGGTAATAACCGCAACAAGATTACCACGCCGAGTTAAATCGTAACTTTTATCGACTTCTTTTTGAATTGCCAGGCAAGGTTCGGCAACACCGGGCGTGTAGGCAAGCGATAAATCATCGCGACTGTCAAGTGGAACTCGGCAAATAACTTCGATTTTTCCTTTCCATTCGTAATGTTTTCGGAGTGATTCTGTTGCGTAATCTATTGAAGCGTCCATTGTGTTGTCCATAGAATTATCTGATTAAAAAATTCGTTATTGTTTCACAGCGTTTGCTGTTAAAATAAAAATAGATACAAAATTTTACTAAATAATTACAAAAACTCAAAGTCTGGAAAGAATATCCTGTACAAGTTTTTTTTCTTCCTCTCGCGGTGCGGTTGCCAATGCTTTTTCGCACAAATTTCGTTTTTCCTCTTTTGGTAAATCGAATTGCCGAACCGCTCGTAAAAATCCGCGAAAAGTTCGAACTTTATATTTTTCCTCTTTGAGCGCAACGGAAAGATCAAGCAATACCGGAGCGGCTTCGGCGCCGATCCATTCGCCGAGATATTTTGTTGCAAGATCACGAATAGAATCTTGTTCGGTAATTTTCACGGTTTCCGCAATTCGCGCAAGCGATTCGGAACCGCCGATTGTAGCGAAAAGTTCTAATTGTAACGCCGCAAAATCCGACAATTTTTCCGTAACCAATTTTGCGTAAATAGTTCGATCAGATGCTTGTCGGCAAGCCGTTGTTATTCCGAGAAGAAGAAACGGTTTCAGCGTTTCATTTTTATTGTTCCGATAAGTTTCGAGCAGTTTGGCGAATCCCTCCTGATTCACAACTCGTCCCAACGCAGCAAAAGCAGCATTCCGAACATGATCATGATTGGAATTTGTCACGATTTTCCAGAGGAACGGTTCCGCCGCAATAAGATGACGTTCGCCGGATAATTGACACGCGGCAATTTGAAGATTGGGATTGTTTTCGGCAAGAAGTTCAAGAATCATTTGATCAATTTCCGCATACCGTGTTGTCGCTAAGGCTTCGAATGTTGCTGACAAAATTGTTTCGGAATTAGAAGAATCTTGAAGTGTAGAAAAAAGTATCCGAATCACATTGGCGTCGGGAAACGCTCCAAGAACTAACAAAGCAACCGCCCGAATTTCTTCATTCGGTTCTGATTTTGCCGTTTCGATAATCGGTTGCGGTACGGGCGCAACATCGTTTCGGTCAAGCAGAGCAAGAATGGCGGCGATTCGGTGTTCCGGTTTCAGCGATGCTTGCTCCTGCGCCAAAACATCAACAATTTTTCGATCCGAAAATTTCCGAAACGCTGTTAATGCAACATAGAATAATATTTTATCGTTTGATTTCAAAAGTTCTGAAAACAGATTCAATCCTTGTTTACTGTCTTCCAAAATGGTTTGAAGGGACGCGATTGCGTTTTGGAATTTTTCATTTTGGGGCGAAGCGTTATTCGCTTGAGCCGGATTTTCCTTGAGAACAGTTTGAGCAGCAGTTCCTCCGATATTTTCTAACGCCGTTCGCGCATAACTCGCAAGACGTGAATCAGCGAGCAATGGTTTCAACACCTCAACCGATTTTTCCGTGCCAATCGTTGTCAATCGCCGACATGCTGTTACGACTTCAAACAATTCCGCGTCTGTTGCTTTGGACAAATCAACTTTTTGCAACACCGCAATTTGTAACATTTCATCATTTTGTGCAGATTCTTGTATCGGTTCTTGTGCCGAAATCAGAATGATATTAGAACAAACGGTGAAAATAGTAAAAAAAGAGAACAAACAGATGAACAAATTGATTCGATTCGTTTTCATAATAAATCATCTCCGGTTAAATTTTTTGTACAAAATTAACATAAAACTGTCGCAAAAATGATATTTTGTCTTGACAACGTTTCAGTAATATTTCCGTAGAATTAACGTAAACCATATTATCATTGGGTCGGGTAACGAAATTTTTCCATCTTGTAGGAAAGGACATCGTGTCATGATTGTTACCGCAGGAAACAATGAATATAAAAATATAACCGGAAATGTTAATAAGTTCAAGACCTTGAGTCGCCCTTTCCTCATTTATTCTTCTAATTGCCACAACCACTGGGGATTTCTCGAATATTTCAAGTGTTATCTCTTTTGGTAAAGCCTTACAAAATTCTTTTTTAAGACAATTGTGTCGTAACAAGTTGCGGGGGACTTGCGTCTGATATTCGTGAGATGGTAAAATACTCAGTGAAAGTGTTCACTCAATCCGACGGTTTGAATCCACTTTGTAATCGTTCAACGTTGGAAACTATTATTTTTATTTTTTGCATTATTGTTCATGAATCACCTCATAAGTTAAACGGGATGAGATAATAGGAAATAATATCACGTTTATACCATAGAAGTATGACCTTCTGGAAAGAGCAATTATTGAACTAATTTTTAGGAAAATAATGTTAAAAAAATCTGAATGACAATGTTGAGCTTCTGAACTTTTGGGGAAGTACAAAACCTTAACCAATATAAAGCAATGAGAGTAATAACACTGTTTTTTGTTAGTTTGTTTATTTTTTTTATTACGATTTTTTCGCAAGCTCAAGATACCATTAAAGAAAATGTCGTTTCTTCGGTAGCCGCAGCAGATAATATATTATTGAAAAAGTTTGTTGGCTATGAAGAACTTCCCAATTATTGTCATTCTATTACACCGGAAATGATTCAGTGTTTTCTGAAAGCAAAAAAAGTATCCGATTTATCTTCCCAAATGGACATTTCTCCTTTTTTTTCCGGTATTGAAGAATTGGAACAAAAGGTTGACGACAATTTTTCTAAAATGAAACCGAATGATTACTATATGCTTTGCTCGGCATATCAAATCAGCTGGGGAATCGTCATGCGGATTCAACTACGAGACAAGGACAACAAGGATTATCGGGAGCGGGTTGTTCAGCAATTTAAGCGTTCCCTTGCTAAACAGGGAGCACATTATCTTGCGATGGTAACACTTCTTTGGTTTGATATTGCCACCCCAGAAGAATTTTCACAGCTGAAAGCTTTTGCCTGGAATTATCTTGAAAAATCAGATGATCTTTTGATACTTGAATCTTTTTGTAATATGTTACAACGGACTGATCCTCATACAAAAAAATTGTTTGGAAATGCAGAGGATGTTAAGAAATTGGCAACACTTAGTCGTCACATCGATATGACCACAGCATCGGGTGAACGAGCAATTCAAATTACTAATTACACCAGTAATGTTATTGAATGTTACCTTGATCCGACTCGTCTTGGTGACGCTGGTTTTTCAAGGATTGCAATGGTTGTCTTGCAAATAACACACGCAGAAGTAGAGGAGTTAGGACCGATTATATTATTGGACGAAAAAACGGTTAACGAACGTGAGGAAGCAAAAGCGAAACGGCTTCGGATGATTCAGGAAGAACCGGAAAAAGCAGCGAATCTCGCCAAACAACTTGTTGGTGATACCAAAGGACGTTTGGAGATGATAAAAAAAATCGGAGATATTCAGGAATCTGAAGTAATGCGCAAGGCAATGGAAGAAACACTCTCGTTTTATTATTTTGCTAAAAGGAATGAGCAAGGAAACAATTTTGACGAGAAGGCAAGTCTGGAAGAAGTACAAAAAATAGAAGAACTTCTTAAATCGGAAGATAAACAAATAAAATTGGACGCTTTAATGATCATAGAAGCGGCACGATGTGTTGGTTTGATTCCTAATCTTTTTAAAATGTGTTACGATCAGAAAGCACCTCAATATCACGGATTTTCGCCAGTGAAAAAAATTGATCCTAAAACAGGAAAGCCAATACCAATAAAATATTTTCAATATCACCCTCCATATATTATTGCCGTTTTGGGAACTGAACAGGTCATTCCTGAATTAGAAAAGTTAGCGAATTCGGTAATTGTTTCTGACGAGATGAAACAAGATGCCCGATTGGCAATTGAAATCATCAAACGAGAACAACAGAAAGAAAAAGAACGAATCGCAAGTTGGGAAAAAGAAAAACGTCTTATTGCGGAAGGTAAACTTTTTGTTGCGAAAGCGGGTGGACCGATGGACGTGAAAATGAATCCATTTTATGACCCGACAGAAAAATTAAATGTTCCTTCTGATACGCAAAAACGTCCTCACAATTCACGGACTTGGACATCTCTTGAAGGTTGGCATTCGCTTGATGCAGTTATTATCCGAAAAGAAACCGATCATATTATTTTAGTTCGTGACACAGATAAAAAAGAAATTACCGTTCCTATCAAACGATTAAGTATTCAAGATCAAGAATACATTAAAAATAATCAACTTTTAGAGTGGTTTGAATCAGATTCTGCATCAGATATGGATTCTTTGGGAAAAATGAGAGTCAATAAAAAAAACAATAACAAAACCACACAAGTCAAATCCTTTAACAGTTGTCCAAAAAAGCATTTTTAACATTAGCGATTACAAATATTCCATGCAATAGAGAAAATGACCGTGAACACTTACCAATTAGTAAAATAACAAATTAGCAGTGTTGGTGAGTATAGTTGACAAAAAAATTTTGTTCTGAGACTTGAATTTGTCTTTTTTTTTCGTTAAAATGTTTTTCTTGTTTTTGAAATTCGTCAATGGATCGCGAATTTCAGTTTACAACAAAACGTTCCAAATTTGAAAGGAAAAGTTTATGAATCGACGTCATTGGTTGACAAATGTTCTTGGTGGAGCTGCGATGGCTGCCGCAGTGGTTTCTGGTAGTAATGTTCTTGCT
>JAIRTV010000420.1 GCA_031254675.1 Planctomycetaceae bacterium
CCCAAGAAGCCAACCCCAAAAAATTAACGAAAGAAGTACCACAAGCCCCGAAATTCCAAGCCCTTTTTCAAGATAACGCGGTTCCACCCCATAACCAAAAACCGTATTCACCGCAACCAACCAAAACGTAACTACAAAAGCCATTGTCGCTCCCTGGTCAAGCAACGCCAGCAACACAGGAGGAATCGACGCAATAATCTGACCAATATTCGGAATATAATTGAGAAAAAACATCAAAATTCCCCACAGAAACGCATAATCCACCCCCAATAACCAAAGACCAATCGCCGTCACCAAACCTGTTAAGACATTGATGATTGTTTTAATTTTCATGTAATTCCATGTGTCCTCAGCAATTTTCTTAAAGTATTCGTTCGATAAATCACGTCCGCTAAACGCTTCTCGTACTTTTTCCGGCAATCGCGCCGCTTCAATCAACATGAAAATAACCATCACAACAATTAAAGATGAAACAGTTGCGATATTTAACAGTTCTCTCACGCCCAAATGAATGTAACCAATAAACGTGTCCAAATGAACCACATGGAGAAGCGAAAAAGGTTCACGTACCGGAATGTCGTCCGCCGTAACGGTTTCTTCTAATTGTGCGGTTTCCGTCGGCAAGATTGATTCGTCCGACTCTTCTTGAAACAGAGGTATTTTCGGAACGGACTTTTCTATTTGATCGAATTTTTGGAGAATATTATTGATTCCGTGATCAAGTTGAGTAATTCCGGCATTTATTTTGGTTTGATAATTTGGTAATCGGTCGGCGAAATCGGTTAACGAATAACTCACGACCCACACAAGAGCAATTCCGAACAGAAAGACCAGGAACGATAACACCGATAACGCCACCCAATCCGAAAGTCCTTTTTGCTTCAACCAACGCAACGGCGGCAGAAGAACCATCGCGAAAAAAATCGCCAACAGAAAAGGCGCCACAAGCGATTGCGCTGCCTTCATTCCCGCAAATATCACAATAATCGAGGCAAAAATAATCAGGAACTTCGTTCCAATTCCATTGGATTTTCGGTTTGTCATAATCGTGTCAAAATAAAGGTCGAAATAAAATAGTCAATGTTTTGATATTTCAAAAACGTTAATTGATTCTATTTCTGTTGTTTTCGTGGTAACAGTTAAAGGTCGATTTTTTTTCGGATCATTTCGTCGAGCAGTTTTGTTTCTTTCTGTTTTTCTTCTTTCTGATATTTGTCGTATCTTTTTTCTTTGAGTTTTTCGACAATTTTGAGTTCTTTATTGGCTTCGAGTACGGCATGGCGACGGCGTTCGATTTCTTCGTCGATTTGGAGAAGGTGTTTTTGAACGACTTCGATTTGAGCATTCAGATAGGCTTCGTGCCGGCGGGTACCAAGCAAGAATTCGATATTGATTGTTCCGGTCTGCAAGCGTTGACGCCCCAACGCGATATTTTCACGAAGTTCATGTTTGAGTTCTTGTAGTTTTTCTTCGACGATCCGTCGCGCTTCGTAAGCTTTTGCGAGTTCACCTTGTTTCTCTTTTAAGATATTGTCCCGAATCGTAATCAACGGCTCAAGCCGAAACCGGAATGCCATAAATCGAAGACTCCAAAAGTAATTCGCCGAATTGTTGCGACTATTTCTGAAATATCGCTTGAAATATTGTTATGCGAAATATTTGTTCAAACGTTAATATTGATATTTTGGGTGGTGATTTGAATTGGGGGAAGTATAGCGATATGTTGAATTTTGACACAAGAGCAATTTATTATTTATTTGTTGGGATAGTTGAATTGATTTTTTGAGGGCGAATTGAATTTTTGGAGGTTTGACGATATTTCTTGTTTAATTTTGGGGGAGGCGAAAAAATTGTTCAGATTCATCTTGTCAACATTGGGTAAAATTCTTATTATCAACTTATTCGATTTTGGTGAGCTTAGTTGTCTTTGTTTTGGCAAGATACAAGAACCACAACATTTATTGCGACGATGAAGATCTTATTTGCGGATGATGAGCAGAATATTCGAGAGGTTTTGACGGAGGAGTTGGTACGTCTTAACCATATTGTTACGTCGTGTGGTGATGGTACGGAGGCGTTGTCGGCAATTCGTCGCGAATTGTTTGATGTTCTGTTGCTTGATTTGGACATGCCTGGTGCGAATGGTTTAGCGGTATTGGAGGAAGTTAGGCGTCAGGAGCGGGACACGGATGTGGTGATATTGACGGGCAAGGGGACGCTTGAGGCGGCGCAATTGGCGGTTCATCAGGGGGTTGTTGAATTTTTGACGAAGCCGTACAAGATTGCTGATCTTGAAGTTATTCTGAACAAGATTGCTGAGAAGCGGAAGTTGAATCAGCGTTATTTGTCGATGATGAGTCGATTCCGGCGGCTTGACGGTAACACCAAACTGGTTGGTCATTCCGAAGCAATGCAACATGTTTACCGAATGATAGAGCGGATTTCGCCGACGGATTCGACGGTGGTGATACTTGGCGAGACAGGAACCGGTAAGGAGTTGGTGGCGCGGGCGATCCATGAGGGGAGTTCGCGTTTTGATAAGCCGTTTGTTGCGGTTAATTGTGGTGCGTTGCCGGAAACGCTGATTGAGAGCGAATTGTTTGGACACCGCAAGGGGAGTTTTACGGGGGCGGATGCGCACCGAATTGGTTTGCTTGAAGTTGCCAACGGTGGAACATTATTTTTGGATGAAATTGGGGAGTTGCCGAAGGGGGTTCAGGCGAAGTTGTTGCGATTTCTTGAGAGTGGTGAGGTTCGTAAGATTGGAGAAAATTCGGCGACGGTTTGTGATGTTCGGGTTGTTTGCGCGACGCTTCGTCAATTGGAGGCGATGGTGCAGTCGGGCGAATTTCGGGAAGACCTTTGGTTTCGGATTAACACGTTTGAGATTCATCTTCCGGCGCTTAAAGAGCGGAAGGATGATATTCCGGATTTGATTATTTCGTTTGCGAAGCGTTTTCGTCCTGATTTTGGTGATTATTTGGCGGATCAGTTGTTTACGAAGGAGGCGTATCGTTTATTGTTGACGTATGATTGGCCTGGCAATGTCCGTCAGCTTGCCAACACGATCGAGCATGCGTTGATTCTTTCGGATGCGATTCCGATTGACGTGGACGATTTGCCGCAGATGTTGCGACCGAAGCGGGGGAAGGCGGAATGGGAATTGTCGGCGGCGGTTCGGATTACGGAGAAAAAGCCGAATCGTCCGGTTATTAACAAAAGTGTTCAAGATTCGGCGGTTCTGAATGTTTTGGTTAATGGTTCGGAGTTGGGGTTGGCGCCGAATGAGTTGTCGGAGCCTTCTTCTGGAAGTTCGTTGTCGCTTGGCAATTTTTCGGCGACGACGACATTGCGAGATATTGAGATGCAGGCAATTTTTGCGGCGTTGGATCGTCATGACGGCAACAAAGCCAGAGCAGCTGAAGAATTGGGGATTAGCCTGAAGACGTTGTATAATAAGCTCAATCAATCTGAAAGACGAATTGCTTGAGGAATTATTTTGGGCATGGGTTGAGTTATTTTGGTGGTGAACTAATTTGTTGTTATGATTTCTTCCTCTTGTGTTTCTGGGGGTTCGATTGTCACGGGAATAGCGACAACGAGAGAGTAAACGATTTCTGAAATTGTTGAGTTATTATTTATCCAGGCGAAGGAATTTTGTTCGAACGATTGTTTTCGGACAGCGAGGGTGATTCGGATGGCGGTTGGTAATATTTGTTGTTCATCCATATCCCAGGTTTCGACCCAATCTCCGGTGGAGCCTTCTTGACCGGCGGTTGGGTCGAAATAGGCGAATTCGATCCATTCTATTTCTGGAGCGAGTAGTTCGTCGTACTGTTCGTATTCTGTTTCCAACCCTTCATTGAGGGCGTACTGTGTGACGAATCGATCAAGTTGACGGCGGAAAAGACCATAACGAATGGCGGTTTTATCTGGCGAACGTCCTAGCGAACCGATTAATTGATCGGGTTGGTAACGTGGGTCATTGTTTCCGGTTATTTGGTTGGTTTCTTGACCGAGGTAATAGAGGGTTGTTTTTGACGGACTCAACCGGTCTGCCATTCTGAAATTCTGTATTTGCCGTGAGCCATACATTTCGCCTCGTGGTAGCAAGGCGGTATCGATTTGAATCCATTCGGAATTGCCGTAAATTCCTGGGGTTGTTCCGTAGAGGGTGGTTTGTTCTGATAGTTCGGGAGTTGATGTTTCGGAGTTGTTGGTTTCGGTGGTTAAGTTTTCTAATTCGGAGGAGTTGAGGTTGGCGGAAAAACCGAAAAGCGAGGTGAGGGAGTTGGTATTGACTTCGAGTTGTTCTTCCCGAACCGGAACAATCACTGACCGAATATCTCGTGCAATTTTATCTAATACGGCGCGAGCTAATTGAGATTCTTCTACTTCGGTTCGGTTGGCAACAATTTGCCGTAAATAGAGATCGATTGCGATTGTCACGAACATCAAAACGACTGTCATTAAGACAAGCGAGATCAAAACCTCAAATAAAGTAAAGGCGCGAGACATGGGCGTGCAAGAATTTTGAAGTTGGTGGGTATTCTTTCTTGTGAAAACGGAACACAAAAAAAGTTTCCTTTTCGGGTGAGCAACCTTCCTTTTCAGGTAAACAACCTTTCTTTTCAGGTAGGCAACCTTTCGCCGAAAGGTTGCATTGCCGCTAGGCAATTTGCCCTTGTTTGCGGACAGCAATTTGTATTGCCAAACGGTTTGGAGTCCAATTGCCATCCGAAAACAGAGGCAGAATTGCCTTACGGCAATGTGATGTTTCGGCGAAACAGCACCTACCTGGTGGTGGGCAACCTTTCTTTTCAGGTGGGCGACCTTTCGCCGAAGGGCTTTCACCCACGGTTGCATTGCCGCTAGGCAATTCTGACCCTGTTTTCGGACGGCAATTTGTGTCGCCAAACGGTTTGGAATCCAATTGCCGGCTCAAAGTCGGCTATCGCCGACGCGACCTTTCGGCGAAAGGTCGCCCACCTAACAAGAAAGTTGCCCACCTTATACCTTCGTTATTAACTATTCACGTTTACTGTTTTGTTGAAATTGTTCATTGAATTGTTGCCAGATTTGGCGTAGTTCTTCAACTTTTTCGGGAAATTGTTGTGATAAATCTTGTTGTTCTGACCGATC
>JAIRTV010000443.1 GCA_031254675.1 Planctomycetaceae bacterium
AAGCAATCATAAAAGAAGTTACTTTAATCTTGTTGAGTTGTTTTTTAGACACACAAAACAAATAGAATATCAATACAATTTTTTTCTGCTTCATTATTTTGCCTTGTTCGTAATCTAAAAATTCAAATTCCGCTGAATACTTACATTTTTTTATTATTTGTTCTTTATGGAAGTCCACATTGCCAAATTGAAGCGGTATTTTCCGAATACGAAAGCGGTTGAAGATCTTTCGTTTTCGTTTCGCGGTGGTCAGATTTACGGATTTGTCGGTCCGAACGGCGCCGGAAAAACAACCACCATGCGTATTCTCGCCACTCTCGACGAACCCACTTCCGGTGATATTTTTGTTGACGGTATTAGTGTTGTCCAATATCCTGATCTTGTACGAAAAATGGTTGGGTACATGCCGGACACTTTGCCGGCACATAAGGATATTACCGTACACGAATATCTTGATTTTTTTGCTCTTGCTTACGGTTTGCGTGATAAAAAACGTAATGAAATTGTTCTCCATATCGAAGAGTTTACCGGATTGACCGAATTTAAAGACAAAACAATTGCTCAAATATCGAAAGGAATGAAGCAACGAGTTAGTTTGGCGCGAGCGATTATTCATGATCCGGTTGTTCTTATTCTTGACGAACCGGCGGCGGGTTTGGACCCGCGAGCACGAATCGAACTACGAGAACTGCTAAAAGCGTTGCGAGAACAAGGAAAAGCAATTCTAATCAGTTCGCATATTTTGAGTGAACTTGGTGAGATTTGTGATGGTGTTGCGTTTATTGAACGCGGACAATTACTTCGCGCCGGAAAAATCGAAAATATGATCGAATCAATGGAAATGAAACCCATGACCATGATTCGAGCCAAAAATTATGATCTTGAAACATTATTGAAATTGGTTCTTGAAGAACCTATTGTTAAGACGGCGCAAATTGCGGGAGAAGAAGTTGCGGTTTTATTGACGACCGATGATGACAGTGTGTTGTTGTCTTCATTGATTGGCAAAGGAGTACAAATTGCCGAATTTCGTCAGCATAAAGCCCATTTGGAAGACCTTTTCCTTAATATTACCAAGGGGCGTTTGCAATAATTTTGCCGATTACAAATTGGTTGCTTGAATTTTGTTTTTGATCGTGTTATACTGGCGGCAATTTCAGTTTCGGATTGTCGAATGCGGGAATCACCGGAACATGATTATTTATACCTGTTACGGTATAGATTTTGTACCTTTTTTTACACTCTTTACAGAAAGGATCGTTTTATGAAACGTACACTTACTATGATGTTGACAGTTCTTGCGTTGGTTTTGACAACATCAATTGTTTGGTCGCAGGAAGACGGTTGGGTTAAAATTTTCAATGGCGAGAATCTTGACGGTTGGAAGTCGAACGAAAAATATCAAGGTTTTGACGTGAAAAACGGGGCGATTGTCGGCAAGGGTAATCGTAACCATCTTTATTTCATGGAAGAGCTCAAAAACTTTGAACTCAAAATGGATGTGAAAATCAGCGCGGGAGGCAATTCCGGCGTGTACGTCAAATCCCAATGGCAAGACGAATCGTGGCCTGTAACCGGTTTTGAACTTCAAGTTAATGCTTCGCACGGTGATCCGGTCAAAACCGGCAGTCTGTACAATATTATCAAGATATTTCAGGCGCCGCATGGCGATGACGAATGGTTTAACTATCATCTTATTCTCAAGGGCAACACGTTAGAAGTACGAGTCAATGGCAAATTGTTGTACACATACGTTGATCCGTTGGAAAAAGGCGGAGTTCCGCAAAACGAGAATATTACGGAACAAAACAAACGGATTAGCCAAAAAGGTTATATTGCTCTTCAACAACATGATCCCAAAAGTATTCCGGAGTTCAAAAATATTTTCTTGAAAAAATTGCCGGACTGATTTTTTGGTCGTGATTGAGAGAACTTCTAGAGCGTGTCCAAAACTTAATGGAATAACTTGGCGCTTTTCCGACGAAAAGTCATCACCAGATTATTTTATCATCGTTTCGATACGCTCTAGTTGTGGTTATGCTGTGATGAGTGATTTGTTCTTATGAAAGTATTTGAGGAGCGGAAACAATTTTTCCGTCATAAACAATAGGAACTTTCTAAAAAAAACACGGGTTCTTTGTTGTAATTTTGTTGCTGAATGGAATATTCTCTATTTGAATTTTTTTCCTTTTCCCTGATTGGGGAGTTTTTCTATGTTTTATGCTTATTCTTTATTTTCTGGAATTCTTGATTTATGAATCGACTTACTGACAAGCTTCCTCTAACTCATTGGCTAACGCATGGTGTTTTGTTGGCGATTTCTGGTGGGGCGGATAGTACGGCGTTGTTGCATTTTCTGGCTCAACACGAATTCCCCCCAACTCCGTCTCCGAACAGCCAACCCCAAATCAGAGGTTTGGCGGCAGCACACATTAACCATTGTCTGCGCGGCAACGAATCCGATGCGGATGCGGAATTTGTTCGGCAATTGGTTGGAGATTGCGGGCTTCGTTATTTTGAACGCCGAATTGCGCCGGAAGATTGGAATCGCAGCGAACACGGAAGTCTTGAAGCGGCAGCGCGGCAACTTCGTTATGATTTTCTAACCCAAACGGCGGAACATCTTGGTTTCCGTTATGTTGCGACGGCTCACACAGCGGACGACCAAACGGAAACGGTTTTGCATCGTTTGATTCGCGGGACGGGTCTTTCGGGAATTGCCGGCATGTCCCGATTTCGCCAACTCAGTCCCGCGGTAACTCTGATTCGCCCTCTACTGGAAATTCGGCGTTGTGATATTCTTGCTTATCTCGAACAACTCGGCAAACCTTTCCGAACTGACTCAACGAATTTGGAGAACCATTTCACGCGAAACCGGATTCGTAATCGGTTGCTTCCGATTCTTCGCGAAGAATTTAACCCGAAAATAGACGAAGCGGTTGTGCGGTTGTCGCAATTGGCAACGGACAATGAAGAAGTTCTTGACGAATTGTTTGGTGAGATGTTGGACGAAGTTGTTCTGAGTTGTACTTCTGACGAGATCATTATTGATTCGTTGAAGTTGCGATCCCGTCGTCTTGCAACACTTCGCGAATTTTTTATTCGTCTTTGGCGGCGCAATGGTTGGTCGTTGCGTGATCTTGGGTTTGAGCAATGGGTTTTGTTTGTGGAATTTTTTTGTTCGGGCGTGGGTTGTTATGAGATGCGCGGTTCGGTTGTTGCCGAACACCACGGTCAACATCTTATCCTTCGGCGAGTCGCGGCAAACTCGGAAGCGAGATCGTGAATTGAGTTCCGTAATTGAGTTCGCTTTGCACGGCAATTCGACCGCCGTGGGCTTGAATAATTTTTCGGGTTGTCGCCAATCCGAGTCCGCTACCGCCGCGTTTTGTTGAGAAGAAGGCGTCGTAAAGATGGTTGAGTGTTTTTTCGTCGATTCCGAACCCTGTATCAATAAGATCAATCGCGATTTCGTTTCCGCCGGAACGGGTTCGGATGACGAGTTGTCCTCCGTTGGGCATTGCTTGCTGGGCGTTGAGGACGAGATTCAACAAGGCACGATGGAAAGAACGCCGATCAAGTAACACGGTCGGCAAATTGCTTGCCAGATAAGCAATCATTTCAATTTTGGATTCTTCGGCTTTGGGGCGAAAAAACTCAATAATTTCACGAATTTCGTGGTTGACATCGCCTGGTTGTAGTTCAAGATTGTGAGCGCGGGCGAAGTTGAGGAAATCGTTGAGGAGTTCTTCCAATCGATTACATTCGCGTTGTACGACTTCGATTTTTCGTCGTGCGCGTCTTCCTTGGGGCAGATCAATCTCTTCGAGGTCTTCCGCCAAGAGTTCGATATTTAGCCGAATAGTTGACAACGGATTCTTAATTTCGTGTGCCAAACCGCCGGCTAAACGGGCGATTTCGGTGTATTGTTCTTGTAGTTGCTGGTCGATGGTTCGTTCCTCAAAAAATCTTCAAGAGACCGGAAAACAATAAACTAAACGACAATTCAATCAACTCGCTGCGGCAACACCACAACAAATTGCTAAAATTATAACTCCATAACAAACAGATTCAAGGTGATATGGAGTGTCGAACGGACAAAGGGAACACACAAAGGAGAAGGAATTGCGATTTCACCAACAACAATCGAGGCAACATCATTGTCTCCGTTTCGCGGATGGCAATTTGTGTTGGCAAACGGTTCGGAATCTCATTGCCGGCGGTTCGCCAATTCGAGCCGGCGACCTCCAACTCAATGTTTCCGCGAAACATTGCTCTTCGGATAAGAAACATTGCCCATCAATTGTGAATTTCCCGCTCAATTCGGGAGATTTCTCGCTTTTTTGTGCGTACTCCTTGCCTTAAAGTGCGTACTTTTTGTCTTAAAGTGCGTACCTTTTGCCTTAAAGTGCGTACCTTTTGCCTTAAAGTGCGTACCTTTTGTCTTAAAGTGCGTACCTTTTGTCTTAAAGTGCGTACTTTTTGTCTTAAAGTGCGTACTCCTTGCCTTAAAGTGCGTACCTTTTGTCTTAAAGTGCGTACTCCTTGTCCTAAAGTGCGTACCTTTTGTCTTAAAGTGCGTACTCCTTAACTTAAAGTGCGTACTAATTTCTTCTTTTTGCTCAATAAACTTCTCTTGAGAACTGGTTTTGGCGTGTTTTTTGCCCAAATTCCCCACAAATTGTCAAATAAAACGAAAGGATTGTCGCCCAATAGCAGAAAACAGACGATTTTCTTTGAACATGGAAAACACAGAAGACACGGAATTTTTTTATTTTTCCGTGTCTTCTGTGTATTTTGTGTTCAATTGATTCATTGGAAAAAGGATTGAAGGATTTTATGCCAATTATTCAGTCTCCAAGAATCATTTAACAAATTCCCATAAATATTTTCGATTCTATTTTGTATGCGTTTTGTGTTCGTTATAATCGATACAATCTACAATATTTTATCAAAAACCCGTTTTTTTCGCCGGATTTTTTGCGGTTTTAAAGCCAAACGATTCGAATGAGTAGATGTTCTTTAGCATAAAAATTTAAAGAATTGGGGATTTTATCCTGACATTCCTAATTTTCGAGTCTTTGGAGGTTCAACTTATGCGTTTGATAAGTTTCGGCGTTATTCTCGTTTTGGTGGCATTTTTTGGGGTTGATCGAACGAACGCTCAAATTCCGGAACGAGTACTTTTCCAACCGGGAAGTTATGCTTTTGGTCCTTACTATTCCTCTTATTCGGCGCAAGTTTCCCAACCGGTTGTGTTGCCAACCGATAATCTTCCAGCCGAACAATCCGTCAAAACAGACACAGAATCAGAAAACGATACCACCGATACAAATAACGAGGAGAATAAAACCGAATGGGAAACAACATTCGGTGTTGAGGAAGAACAACAAGAAGAAAATAACGTAATCGGTTTAGCAGAAACCGGAAACTTTATTTCGTCGGCATCGGCGACAACTCCCTATCTTGCGTATCATCGCAATCCTTTGACTCATCGAATTCACGTTGTTCCCTACCAACCCGGTTACGCCGCCGAACCCGAAATATTTCCCGAACATCAATCCAAATTGAATCTTTTACTCTCAACCCTGCCCTGCCGCGAACAAAATCGTCCGCAAGTTCAATACGCAAGCTATTATGATCCTGATCCGGTGATTATTACCGACAAACCGAGTCGGCTTCAATTGATTCTCGGTTACCCGAATGCTTCATGGACAAGTTGTTGCCAAAATCGTTGGGGCGAATGTTTAGCGCAATGTCCCGGTGTTGAACCGGTTGCGTTGGGACCTTACGCGGAAATCGGTATCAAAGATCAACCGGTTGCTCCCGGACATTTAGGACCATTTGGCGGTTTTTTTGTCGGACCGCGTCCGTTAGACCACGGTCACGCAATACCGTTACCGCCGCGTCACGGTTTAAAACAGGTTCCGCTTTCCGCAACAACATCGCATCCAATGTATTCGCGGGAAGAATTACGCCGGATTGTCGAACAACGTACTTCTTATTATGCCGGAACTGCTGCCGTTCCGGTACCGCAACCAATTCCGCATTCGCCGTCCGTGAAACGCGAAATACTGTTGCCGCCACCAAAAGAATTACTGCCGAAAACAACAACTCTGTTACCGTCTTGCGACGAAGATCAAACATGCGAAAATTGCTGTAAAGATCGTTGTAAAGAATGCAAGAAACAAGGAAGCAAAAAACGCAATGTTTCATGTCAATCTTGTCAAACAACTCAAGCAACCACTTGCAAATCGTGCGCAACAAAAACAGCTCACCATTCATTGAAAAACAAAAAAACCGCTTGCGGAACGGAGAATACGGAAAAATAAAGGAACAAAATAATATTTCCGTGAAATTTCCCTAGACCAAGATCGGAATATTGTTATTGAGACGGACAATAAAATTTTTCCGTTCTTTTTGAATCGACAATATTTTCAATCAGCAAGAGTTTTCTCAACGGGACAAAAAAATCCAATTATCCGTAACTTCAAACCGGAACAAAAATATGTTAATCCCGATAACGCAAACCGAACAACAGAAAACGGTTTGTTTTATCGGGATTGATTTTTTGTTCTTTTAAGTTTTGTGTCAATTGTTATTTAAAGATTTTTTTATTTTAATTTATTCGGATTGGCAAGTGGGGTTATGAAATATATTAAAGGGGTTCGTATTAAAAATTATCGGGTACTTCGAGATGTTTCGCTTGGTTCGATTTACACTCCGGCAATGTCAACTGATTCCGAGAGCAGTCGTACCGGTGAACCGTTGACATCAATCACGGTTGTGATTGGGCGTAATGGTTACGGTAAAAGCACGTTTTGTGATGCTTTTGGTTTTATTGTTGATTGTTTGAAAAGCGATGCGGAACAGGCTTGTATGATGCGTGGCGGTTTTGATAAAATCGTTTCGGAAAGCTCTGACCGGATTATTGAATTTCAGATACGTTATGGTAATTTGCTTTATACGCTTTGTATTACGGTTGATGATTACAATATTCCGTTTGTGTATGCGGAAACGCTGTCGCATATTGGTTCTGAATTTGGTAGTCGTAACACAATGAATTTTTTTGCTAACAACGGCGAAGGCAAAGTTGTTCATCCTAATTCGGAATCGGTGAGTGATATTCATCTTGCGGATCGTCGTCGTTTGGTTCTTTCGACTCTCGGCAATTTAACACAATTCCCTGATATTGTTTCGTTTCGGGAATTTTTGGACAATTGGTCTCTTTGTTATTTTTCGCCGGATGCGGCGCGTAAAACGCCGTTGGCGGGACCGCAACGTCATTTATCACGTTTGGGCGGGAACTTGGCAAATGTGATACAATATTGGGAACGCGAACACGAAGGCAGACTTGCTGACATGTTGGGGCGTGTTTTGGGGAAAGTTCTTGGAATTACTCATATTGAAACCTATCAAACGGAAGATGGACGACTTCTTCTTCGTTTTTTTGAACGTGGTTTGCAAAAACCGTTTTATGCTTCGCAAATGTCGGATGGGACACTCAAACTGATTGCTTATTTATTGTTGCTCGGCGATCCGCAACCGCCATCGTTAATTTGTTTTGAGGAACCGGAAAACGGATTGTATCATAAATTGCTGAGTGCGTTTATTGAGGAAATCAGACATTGGAGCGATGATGAGGCTGGTGTTCAAGGTTCTCAATTTTTCATCACAACACATCAACCTTATCTTGTTGATGCTCTAACACCGCAAGAAGTTTGGATTCTTGACAAGGGTTCGGATTCTTTTGCGACGGTTCGCCGTGCCAGCGATGATTCGATTGTCCGAAGTATGGTCGAAGAAGGAATGCCGCTTGGCGCACTTTGGTTTAGCGAATATCTTGACGGCGAGTAAACAATCAATGTACAGTTTTGATTTGGTTGTTTTGTTGCAAGAGAAAATTTTTGCGATTTTGCCGCTTCAGTGACAAAATCGCAAAAAATCAGATATACTATGTCTCATTAAGATACCGTTGGGACAACAATTGTTTTTTGTCCCAAAGAATGTCCTGTAACAAATCGATCACGACAATCTCTTGGCAACGTGAATAGTTGTGTACGGTAAAATAAGGATAAAATTTACGTCAGATAAAGAATTATAGAAAGATTAATCATGTTGATTTGGGTACGAACTTGGCAATTGGGGGTGAAGAGTTTGTTGTTACATCCGATGCGGTCGATGTTGACGGTTCTTGGTATTTTTATTGGTGTTGCGAGTGTGATTTGGTTGATGGCGATTGGCGAGGGGATTAGTATCAAGGCTCAGGAACAAATTGAGAGTCTTGGGGCGAACAATATTATTGTGCGGACGCTTAAACCTGCCAATCCTGATATGGCGACTTTGGGGCGTCGTTCTGTTCCTTCGTTTGGTTTGAAGCGGGAAGATTATGAACGGATTCGAGCGACGATTCCGGCGATTGTTGCGCACATGCCGGTTCGTGAAATTCGGCGAACTTTTGCCAGTGGTGCGAATGAGTGTGATGGACGTCTTGTCGGTACAACACCTCTTTATGCTTCTATGTCGCAAATTGCGATGGATCGTGGATCGTTCTTGACGGACATGGATATGCGTGAGGCAATGCCGCATTGTGTGTTATCGGCGGCGGTTGCCGAACGATTATTCCCGTCGGAAGACCCTATCGGTAAAACAATACGAATTCAAGGCAATGATCGTGGCGATACCGGATTTCCGTATAAAATTATTGGTGTTGCCAAACCGCGAGGAGCCACGGCGGGTATTGGTGGATCGTTTGCCGGTCAGGATTTTACGAATGATGTTTACATTCCGATCTCAACGCTTTGGAATCGCATGCGTGATTTGGTAATGATACGGAAAAGCGGCAACTTTGAAGGCGAACTTGTTGAACTTTCTCAAATGACGCTTCAGGTTGCGAACCGGCGAGATGTTAAGGAGACGGCGGAAATTGTCAAGACAACGTTGGAGCGAACGCATCGTGGCAAAGAAGATTTTGCGGTGGTGGTGCCGTTGGAGTTGCTTGAGCAAGCCGAAACCACGCGAATTATGTTCAATATTTTTATGGGGTTAATTGCGGCGATTTCGCTTCTTGTTGGTGGTATTGGTATTATGAATATTATGTTGGCGACTGTTACGGAAAGGACGCGGGAAATTGGTATTCGGCGGGCGTTGGGAGCCAAGCGGGGTGATATTATTCGTCAATTTCTGGTTGAAACGATTGTTCTTTCGGTGGTGGGTGGTGCGGTGGGTGTGTTGGTTGGTTTGTCCTGCAAACCTGTCACAATTTTTGCGATGGGTATTATCAAGAGTCAGATGCCGGAAATGATTCAAGCGTTACCGTTGATCGTGCAAGATATTCGACCGATTATTGTTCCGCTTTCGATACCGTTGGCGTTTTCTATTTCGGTGGTTATTGGAGTTGTTTTTGGTTTGTACCCAGCTTATCGTGCAGCGGCAATGGATCCCATTGAAGCGTTAAGACATGAATAATCGTAATCGTTTTAACTTTCATAATGGGGACAATGAATACCGTTTTCACGCGGAACTTCGGGTTAGAGAAAAGGTCTAATAGAATCAACGATTTCCGTGTCTTTTGTGTTTTCTGTGTTCAAATGCAAGTATCTTTATTCCACTCGCCGTTTGAACATAATAGCAGCAGCAGAAAACGCAATAATCGAAAGAACCACAAGCGGAATACAATTCAACGCCACTTCCGACAACTCCATTCCCTTCAGAAAAATTCCCTTGACAATCACCAAATACCAACGAACCGGATTGATCACCGTAATGTGTTGTAACCATTGCGGCATGTTTTCCACCGGCGTCGCAAAACCCGAAAGCATAATCGATGCCGGTAACACCAAAATAACCCCAAAAATCGCTTGCTGCTGCGTTCGGGACAACGAACTAATAAACAACCCAACTCCAACCGCCGAAATCAAAAATAAATCCATCGACAATATAAGAAGCCAGAACGAACCACGAAGAGGAATATTAAGAATAAAAATCACCACCCCAATCATCATAATCGCCAAACATGTCGAAAGAAATACCGCCGAAATCGCCTTGCCCATTAAAATTTCAAACGGCGTCAACGGCGAAATGAGGAGTTGCTCAAATGTTCCCGTTTCACGCTCCCGCGCAATCGAAAGACCAGAAATCAACACCCCAAGAACTGTCGCCAACACACAAACCAACGACGGCACCGTCGTCTTCAACGGCTCAAGATTAGAATTAAACCAGTTGCGCGTCACCACCTCGACTCCACTCCGGTTGTCCACAAACTCGCCCAAAAAAGTGTTAATAATTCGTGTTGCGTAACCACCCGCAATCTGCGACGCATTCGTCCGACGCCCATCAAGCAATAACTGAACTTGCACCGCCTGAGACGAATAAATCTTTTGCGAAAAATCTTGCGGAATCACAATCACCCCCAACACCGTTTGTCGATCAAGCAACGGTTCAATCTCTTGCTGACTCGAAATCGTAATAATTTTCGAAACCAACGGCGAATGTTCAAAACGTTTGATCAACGCATAACCCTCCGCTCCAAAATCATTGTTGTAAACCCCAAACGGAGCATTTTTGATCTCAAATGTTACCGTAAACGACAGAATAAAAATCTGCAAAATCGGCGGCACCACCAAAGCAATCCGCGACTTCGGATCACGAACCGATGTCAATAACTCCTTAATAATCAAATGATAAATTCGTATCAACATAACGCCTCATCATAATTGTTATTGTAATCGTTTGGGCGTTTTGACAATTGTCGCGGTAAAAAGAATCAACGCAATCAAAGTAATCACCACCAAATTCGGCAAAAAAAGCAACCAAACATCGCCCGTCATAAATATCGTTTGCAAACAGGTTACGTAATAACGAGCAGGAAAAATATGCGTCAGCATCCGAATCGGTAACGGCATCGAATTAATTTCAAAAATCGCTCCCGAAAGCGTGGTGTTCGGCAGAAAAGTAAGCGTAAACGCAAGAATCGACGCCTGAAACTGATTCTTCGTCAACGTCGAAATCAGAAAACCCAACGCCAACGACGCCAAAATAAAAACAGTCGAAACAAGAAACATCGCTCCAAGAGAACCACGGAACGGCGTGCGAAACAAAAAAATCGCAAACAATAAACATACTCCCGTCGATAATATTCCAAGAATATAGTACGGAATCAATTTACCAAGAATCATGTCCTTGGGTCTTATCGGAGTAGTAAGCATCGTTTCCATCGTCCCTCGTTCCCATTCCCGCGCAACAATAAGCGACGGAAGCAATGTTCCAATAATCGCCGTAATAATCGCAATCGAACCAGGAATTAAAGCATGACGCGACTTCAGTTCGGGATTGAACAAGATTCGTTGTCTCAAATCAACAGGAAGAGGAATCTCAAAACCACGATCACGACTTTGTTGCCGTTGCCATTGAGAAACAATACCAGTAACATAATTATGAAGAATCGTTGCCGTATTGGTTTCGTTGCCGTCGGTAATCAATTGAATCTCACAACGTTCAAACGCAAGAAATTGTTTCGCAAAATTATTCTTCAAAACAATAATACCCATAATACGGTTATTGGCAAGGTCTTCTTCGGCTTTGCGAAAATGAGCGTAATAAATCGGATCAATATATTCCGATGCCTGAAAAGAATACCAAAGCGAACCCACAACCGGCGAATGTTCTTCCGTAACAAAAGCAATTTTGACATGTTTTGAGTCCAACGACAAACCAAACCCAAAAATAAACAACAGAATCATCGGCAACACCAACGTAATCAAAATACAACTCGGATCACGCCAAATCTGTACCGTTTCCTTTTTCATCAATGCCCAAAGCCGACGTTGTTGTTTGTTCATGGTTACAATAAAAAAGATAATAAAACAACAATCACGATCAAACGGAACATTTTATTTTATACTTTGAATTGTCGGAGGAGTGATACGCTTTTTCGGCAAACCACCGGCGGTGGAATGCCGTGTAACCGCTGGAGGTTTTTCTCTTATTTTATTGAATTTGATCGCAACATAAAAATAGACACTCGCAAGAATGTTCGTGGAATTATTCAACGGTATATTCTGAAGCCAGTTGCGTGAACGAATTGACTTGTTGATCGGTCAATGTTCCACGTCGTTCGATTTCGATGACGGCTTCTTGACCGGACATTTTTTCTTTGGCATTCACGGAAATTCGTCCGTTTTTATCGAACGAATAGGTGACATCAACCGGAGTTCCTTTGTTGAGATGTGGCGGCAGATTGGTAATGGTACACTTTCCAAGCAACGAACACGCAATCGGATCGGGCGCATCTCCTTCAAGAACTTGAACAGAAACACGAGTTTGATTTTCCTTGTTTGTTTGAAATGTTTGTGTTACTTCAAACGGCAATGTTGTATTGCGTGGAATCATGATATGGTTGATTGCTTTTTTCATGCGTGGGTCCATGGCGACAATTCCTAGACCATGCGAATTGACATCTTCTTGGCGAATACCGACCAGCAATTTCTTAACTCGGTCTCCGAACCGCGAATCGCCGGCGTGATAACGTGCTTCGAGAATTGCCGCGTGAATTGCCGCGCCGCGGGCAACTGCGGTGTGCGGGTCAAGATCGGCATGAATATACGGGGCAATTCCCGTATGCTCCTTGAGACGCTCACGAACTTGAGGCATCAACGTCGAACCGCCAATCAAAACAATCGCATCAAGATCAGAATATTTTAGTTGCGTTTGTTCAAGCACAAAATCTGTGGTGTCAATTGTTCGTTGCAATAAATCAGCGGTCAATTCGTTGAATTTATCTCGCGTCAACCGAACCGTTAATGCCTTACCTTCATGACGACACGACATGACCACATCTGTTCGTTGCGTCAATTCGATTTTCGCTAAATCGCAATCGTTCCGAAGAACTTGAACCATTTGAGCCGATTCACGCGGGTCAAGACCGTGTTTGTCCTTAAATTCGTCACAAAGATAGGTTAGAATGCGGTCATTCCAGTCAATTCCTCCCAATTCGACATCGCCGTCGGTTGCTAAGACGTGAAAATGAGTTGGAGTGTATTCGACGAGGGTTGAGTCAAAAGTTCCGCCGCCGAGATCGTAAATCAACACGCGGCGTTTTTTGAAATCCGGCGAATGTGCAATTCCCAACTCTCCACGATGCCATGCGTAAGTGAGTGTTGCGGCGGTTGGTTCATTGATGATGTCAATAACGTTTAATCCGGCAATTTGTCCGGCATCTTGAGTTGCTTTGCGTCGTGTGTCGTTGAAATAATACGGAACAGTAATCACCGCATTGGCAATCGCTCCGATTTTCTGTTCGCAATCTCGTTTCAACTTCTTGAGAATCAACGCGGAAATAAATTCCGGTGTAATTTCGTGTCCGTCGAATGTTCGTTTGAATGCGGTTGCGCCCATGTGACGTTTAATCCGTTCTACAACATTTTCCGGTTTTTCGATTGCTGCGCGATTTCGGTTTGGTCCCACGATCACGTGTCCCGATTCCGCAAGAAGAATCAAACTTGCTGTTTCCACATCGTCATCTTCATTGGGAATTGGAATTGGTTCGCCTTGATCGCTGACCTGCGCAAGCGTCGAATACGTCGTGCCAAGATCAATCCCAACCGTATGACCTTTACCGAATTGTATTGGAGTTGTCGAGAGTTTCGTCATTTTTTAAGTATCCTTGTGATAATGTTTTGGTGATAATATGTTGTGGAAATATTTTGTGAAGATGTTCTCTGTTCGCTATTCGCGTTCACGATCTCACAACTAATTTAACAACGCATCCAGTTCGTTGAGAATATCTTTGGTATTCCCTTTTTTTGGAGTTGTTTTTTTGGCGGCGGGTTTTTGTGGTTCTGATTTTTTGGACTCCGATTTTTTGGGCTCTGATTTTTTTTCCGGCGAACCGGATTTCGCAACAAGATCAGAAGAAGTTTTTTCGGTGGATTTGTTCTCAACGATTGCCGGTTTTGTTTCTGTTGTTGTTTCAGCGGTTGCAACTGTTGCGGTCGCTGCAATTGGTTCCGGTGTAACCTGTTTTGGAGTTACGTCCGCAACCGGTTTTGTTTCTGTTTTGGTTTCTTTGGCAATTTCGGTAATCGTTTCGGGTTTGGTGTCTCTTCCAGGAACAGAGTCGGGAGCAGAGAGAGCGGCAATATCTTCTTCTGGTGTGGAATTTTCGAATTGTGTTTTTGAAATCACTGCGAATAACGCATTCTGAAGAGATTCGTTAATTTTGCCTTGATCGGCGATTAATTCGTAAGTGAAAAGTCCGCCGTTGATGGTTGTGGCGACAATCCGTCGATCATAATACTTGCTGAGGCGTTGGGCGTCCGCAACACGTCGCGAAAAATAAACACCAACTTTGTTTCCTAATTTGATCATTTTGACCGGTGATTTGAATTTTTGTTGGGCTCCGTCGGCGAAATCTTCGACATTATCTTCGGTCAAATCCGGCAATCCTTTGGCGTCTTGACTTTTTGTCATCATGATGGTTGCGCCGTTTTTTTTGAACACGATAACTGATTTGAATCCTTTTGGGGCTTTGACGGCTCCGCGTGAAAGACGTTCCCAACCTTTGGGGTCGTAAACGGTAACAGTTCCATTTTCGAGGTTGGTGGCGTCTTCGCTGAGTGGGGTGAATTTTGACTCATCGACTTTGAGCCAAACCGGTTTGCCGTAATCTTTTTTTGCCGCAACTTTTTTGCTGCCGCCGCAGCCGGTCAACGATATTGGCAATGATATTACCAGAACGAGGAGAAAAATCAATAATGTTTTTGCCATAACAGTAAATCCAATAACGGTAAATCTAAAACGAACCGATTTTTTCACACGAAAAATCGTTGTAACTTAAAGACACGCACACACAAAAATATCGAACGAAATAAATAATCAAGTTGACGGATTCGATGGGAACAATTTTATACTCATCCAATGGTCTTTGTCAATTACCGTAATATTTCCGTGAAACTTTTGTTCAAAGATAAATTGGAGGTACGATTTTTTTGTGACATTCCCACGATTTCAACTTTATTCCGAAAAGAGCAAGACGAAATGAGTGAGAAGTTGAGTTGTTTGTTGACAATAAGAGTGGGTTGTGTCATAATTTTGAAAATTTGTCATTGCGGTTCTTTTTGATTATTTCCAATGCCTTTCGAACGCCTTTCTTCCTCCAACATCGAAAATACCGCCAATAAAGCGGTTGCCGCCTTGCGAAAAGGACAAATTATTGTGTTTCCGACGGAAACAGTTTATGGTCTTGCGGTTCGTGCGTCTGACGAAGCGGCAGTACAACGTTTAAGCCGGTTAAAAAACCGATCTGAAAATCATCCGTTCATGTTGGCATTTTCGAAAATCGAACCGCTTGATGATTTTGTGCCGGACATGGAACCGTTAGCGTTGCGTTTGATCCGACGTTGTTTGCCTGGTCCGGTTAGTCTTGTGCTGGATATTCCGCCGCGTGACAGTGATTTTTACTTGTTACCGCCAACCGTTCAAAACGCGGTATCACGAATCATTCCGCCAACAGACACGGCGTCTCAAACGAAGACAGTTTGTTTTCGTGTTCCGAATCATCCGTTTGCGTTGAAGGTTTTGGCGCAATTGGACGAACCGATTATTTTGACCAGCGCCAACCGAACCGGTCAAAGCGAAAAATCAACTGTTGACGAAATTATTACCGAATTGGGAAGCGGAATTGATTTGATCGTTGACGATGGAGTTCGCTCGGAGACGAAGCCGTCCACAATTATTCGTGTTTCGGCGGGGCGTTATTCTATTTTACGGGAAGGCGTGCTCAAACGCGAAACATTGGAACGATTGACGGCGCGAATGATTTTGTTTGTCTGTACCGGCAATACTTGTCGAAGCCCGATGGCGGAGAGAATTTGCGAAAATCTGATTGCCAAACGTTTTTGTTGTTCGCTTGATCAATTGGAAGAGCATGGTTTTGTTGTTCTTTCGGCGGGGGTATCGGTTGGTGGTGTGTCTTCGGCAAGTCCCCAAGCGATTGAAGTGCTTCGGAGTAAGGGGCTTGATTTGACGGATCATCGTTCTCAGCAATTGAACGAAACCCATATCCGGTTTGCTGATCATATTTTTGCGATGACGCGAAACCATCGGGCAACAATTCTTTCATTTTGGCCTCGTGCTGATATGCGGTTGAATGTTCTTCGTACTGACGGCGGAGATATTTCTGATCCGTTTGGATGTTCGGACAAGATTTACGCGGATTGCGCGCAACAACTGGAATTGGAAATTGGTAAACGTCTGGACGAGATTTTATGATGCGGCGTGGTTACACATTGCTGGAAATTCTAATGGCGTTGGCGATTCTTCTTTTGGGGTTGACGGCGGTATTGGGTATTATGCGTTCAACACATCAACGGTCTGTTGCGGCGGCGGATTTGGCGGAAGCCCAACTTGCTTGTCAAACTCTTCTCAATGAACTTTTAGCGCAACAAGTTCGGCTTAAACCTATTCCGGCAACGCCGATTGTGGGGTTACCGGATTGGACGATTGGGGTTGTGTTGTACCCGTCAACACGTTCTGGTCTTTTTGTCGTGCATGTTACTGCCCAAAAGCTTGATCCCAATACAAAGATGCCGGACGGAATTGTTTACCAATTACTTCGTTGGGTTCCTCAAGATCGTGTTGAGGTTCCGCAAGTTGAAGAAGCCATCGAAGGCGCTGACCTTTTCGACGAACCTTTTTAGCGAATACCGGTAACAATTGGCGATGAGTTTTTTATGTTTCTGGACGGGTTGTTTCTTGAGGCGAACGAGAGAACTCATTTTTTGCTGCAAGGTTGTTTATTTTGTTTGCTGCGAGGAACACCTCAACAGGAACGCCCCAACTTGCGAGCAATACGGAAACCGGAAGAAGTATTCGACGATAAACTAGGGAGAAATACTTGACAATGTTTATGAAACATGTTAATTTGTTTGCTGTTGTGTTTTTTGTCCGTTAAATTGTTTGATTTTCTCTATTTTTGTGGGGAGATTTTTTATGAAAAAGGATTGTCGAAGTTGTTGTGTTGTGTTTTCTGTACTGGTTTTGTTTCTTGGGACTTCGGTTGTATTTTCTCAGGACAATAAGCCTTCTTATCAGATTCAAGTTCGGGCGGATCGGGAGTCGGCGATCTATAAGAAGGGCGAGCCGGTTATTTTTCGGGTTCGGTTGTTGGAGGACAACAAACCGTTTGCCGGACAAGAGTTAACCTATAAGATTCAAGGCGACGGGAGTTTTGAAAAGGGCGGAACGATAACAAGCACGGATTCGGTTGCTGTTATTGAGACGTTGTTGAATCGGGCGGGTTTTCTGAAGTGTACGGTTCAATGGAAGGCGGCTTCCGGTGCAACGATTTCTGGAGTGGGTGGAGCTGGGGTTGATCCGCTTGAAATCAGAGCCGAGACGCCCGAACCCAATGATTTCGACGCTTTTTGGAATGCAAAAAAGGAAGAACTTGCCAAACTGCCGATGAATCCGCAACTTGTTCCGGTTCCGGCGGACAAGGTTAAGAATCCTGCGGTGGAGGTGTTTGATGTTAAGGTTGACTGTCTTGGTGGTAAACCGCTTTCGGGTTATTTGGCGAAGCCGGTTGATGCCAAACCGCGGTCGTTACCGATTCTTATTTCGTATCATGGAGCTGGGGTTCGTAGTGCCGGCATGCCGATTAGCAATGCGGTGCGTGGTGTGTTGGCGTTGGACATCAACGCGCACGGAATCGAAAACGGTCAACCCGAAGCATTTTATAAAGCCTTAGCCGAAGGAGAGCTCAAAAATTATCGTGTGGCGGATGGCAATGATCGTGAAAAAATTTATTTTGTTGGTATGTTCCTTCGGGTGATCCGTTCGTTGCAATTTATGAAGTCGTTACCGGAATGGGATGGCAAGACGATTGCTGTTATTGGCGGCAGTCAAGGTGGTGGGCAAGCTCTTGTGGCGGCTGGTGGTGATTTGGATGTTTCATTTTGTGTTGCGAATGTTCCGGCGATTTGTTATCCGACTGGTGATATTGAGGGGAATTTTGGTGGTTGGCCTGGTTTTCTTCGTGGCAAGACCAAAGAGACTGCTGATCCGGCGATTGTCAACACGGTTCCGTATATTGATGCGGCTCATTTTGCGCGGCGTATTAAGGCGGAATCGATTCTTTCGACTGGTTTTATTGACTATGTTTGTTCGCCGACATCGGTTTATGTTGCTTACAATAATATTACGGCTCCGAAGCAGATCTTCCCAACACCGGGGGCAACACATGCTGTTCCGCAGAAAACGGCTGAAATTATTAACAAATTGCTCTGGGATTATATTGAGCGCAACCGTGTTCCGAAAGCGGAATAAATTGAACACCGAACGCATGGAAAACACGGAAAAATTAAAAAATTCCGTGTTTTTTGTGCTTTCTTCCGATTGATTGGGAAATTTTCCAACATCTTTGAGAATGGACATTCTTCTTTTTAGGTGGGCGACCTTTCGCCGAAAGGTCGCATTGCCGCAAGGCAATTTTGACCCTGTTTTCGGATGGCAATCAGATTCCAAACCGTTTAGCAATACAAATTGCCAGCCGAACACAAGGGCAAGTCGGCTATTGCCGACGCGACCTTTCGGCGAAAGGTCGCCCACCTAAAAAGAAAGGTTGCCCACCACAAGGTAGGTGATGTTTCGCCGAAACATCACGTCGGCGTTAGCCGACTAGCCCCTGTTTTCGGATGGCAATTTGTATTGCCAAGCGGTTTGGAATCCAATTGCCAGCCGAATACAGCAACTGTGTTTTTGTCAAGGGATGGTTTTGTTTGTTTTTTTATATTTTTATGTTGTTTTTTCGTTAAGTTTATTTTTCCATGTCTCACCATTTTTTAGTAGAGAATGAGCGATTTTTAACATTTTATGTGCGACCGCGACTACAGCGACATTGTGTGCTTTATTTAGTTCTTTTGTCATGTGGTAGTACATTTCTTTGAAAACATTGTTTGTTTTCGTGAAATAAATGGCAGCCATTGCCGCATTATGTAATGCGGCTCTAACATTTGCCCG
>JAIRTV010000486.1 GCA_031254675.1 Planctomycetaceae bacterium
ATTGGCAAAACAACGGTCATTCATTCGACAAACAACGGAACATTTCTTGATCGAAAAGGTAAAACCGTTTCCTTAGATCAATTCAATCATTTCTGGATTTATCAACCCGATTTGTTACAGAAAGATTCGCCTTTTTGTACTCCTCAAACAGTTCAGAATATTCGACAATATCTCGAAGAGGGACACAACGTTTTTCTAAGCGGCGGTACGGCGGAACTCTTAAAATTGCTCGGTCTTGACGATATACAAACAAAAACAACAGATTTCGGAAATGATCGTTGTCAATTAGGACTAATTCCTGAAACGAATGAAACAAAAATTCGTTCTCTTTTTAACGGACTTCGGGAAGATAACGGCGTTTTTTGGTTTTCAAACGCTGCTTTTTTTATCTATGATCATTTCGTTGCGCCAAAAGGAAAACTCCTCGCCAAAAATTCCGGTGGCGGTGTTGCGCCTTTGATCGAATATCAATTGAATAACGGAGATAAAAAAGGAATTGTTCTTGTTTTGCCTTGGCGAGTCGGACGACTTTATGACGAATCTCCCAAAGGTTATCGGAACAATTTTGAAAAACTGCTTTCAAATCTGTTGAATTATCTCAACGGTACCGAAATATCTTCTGTTGAAACTCTTTCAACATTTGACAAAGAAATTGTTGCGCTTAAACTTGCTATTCAGAATCTTTCCGAAACATTTGACGAACAATATCCGAACGGACAAAAATATCTTGATCAGCTTGACACAATCGCACGTCAAAAAGATATTGTTGCGTTAAATCAACTTCGCCGCGAAGCGTTGCTTGCCAATCCGTTACTGGATTTCGACCGTCTTCTTCTCATTCGGCGTGGAGAAAAACAACTCGGTTTGCCCTTGAATTATACGGCAAATTCAAATATTCCGAAAACCGGATACGAAAATCAACTTGCCGTTCTTTCCAATTGGAAAGCAAAATCCGGTCTCACGTCGCTTCTCGAACCGTCCAATGGTCGGTTTATTGGCGATGTCGATCTTCATTTCGATGCGAACCGGATTCTTTTTTCGATGGTTAATGAACAAAATTTGTGGCGGGTATTCGAAATGAAAATTGATGGAACCGGATTACATGAGGTTCCCTTGATTCCCGATACTGATGTTGATAATTACGATGCGTGTTATTTACCGGATGATCGGATTGTATTTTGTTCAACGGCTTGTTTTTCCGGTGTTCCGTGCGTGAATGGAACTGCTGCGGTGTGTAATCTTTATCGGTTGGAACACAACGGCGATATCCGGCAACTCACTTATGAACAAGATCAGGATTGGTGTCCGACGCTTCTCAATAACGGACGTTTATTGTATCTTCGATGGGAATATACAGACCTTCCTCATGCTTTTTCGCGAATTCTGTTTCACGCCAATCCCGATGGAACCGATCAGCGTGAATATTACGGAAGCGGTTCGTATTATCCGAACTCCATGTTTTTTGCCAAAGCCATTCCCAATCATCCAACAAAATTTGTTGCGATTGTTGGTGGACATCACGAGTTACCGCGAATTGGTGATCTTGTTCTTTTCGATCCGGCGTTGGGGCGACGGGAAACAGAAGGAGCAATCCAGCAAATTCCCGGGCGGAACAAAACTGTCGAACCAGTGTTGCTCGATTTTGCCAATGTTCAAACGTTTCCGAAATTTCTGCATCCTTATCCGTTGAACGAAAATTATTTTCTTGTTTCGGCAAAACCAAGTCCACAAAAACCTTGGGGAATTTATCTTGTCGATGTTTTTGACAACATGGTTTTGATTCATGAAGAACCAGGTTACGCCATGTTCGAACCTATTCCCGTACGTAAAACACCACGTCCGCCAATTATTCCTGATCGAATTAATCCCGAACGTCAGGATGCTGATGTTTTTATTACAGATATTTATCAAGGTCAAGGTTTGAAAGGAGTTTTGCCTGGAACGATTAAATCGCTTCGGATTATTGGTTATCAATTTTCTTATCGAGAGATGGGTGCTGAACCGTACAGTGTTGGTTTGGATGGTCCTTGGGATCCGCGGCAAATTATTGGAACGGTTCCTGTTCAAAATGACGGTTCCGTTTCCTTTAAAGTTCCGGCGTATTTGCCCTTTGCGATTCAACCATTGGATGAAGACGGTAAGGCTGTTCAATTGATGCGAAGTTGGATTACGGCAATGCCCGGCGAAACTGTTTCGTGTGTCGGTTGCCATGAGTCGCAAAATACTGTAACTCCGTCCAAAAAAACAAAAGCGGCGGAAATGTCGCCTCTCGAAATAACTCCATGGTATGGTCAACGGCGTGGTTTTTCGTTTGTTCGGGAAGTTCAGCCGGTTCTTGACAAATATTGTATCAGTTGTCATCATGCGGAAAATAAAGAGAACATTGCATCGTTTCAGGATTCGCCGCCGAAACCGCTTCTTGAAAATACAAATCTTATTAATCTCAAATCGCGTTTTTCGTCGTCTTATTATGAACTTCGCCGTTTTGTTCGGACACCGACAAAAGAATCGGACATGAATGTTCTTTTGCCTTGGGAATTTCACGCGGATACCACACGGCTTGTCCAACTGTTACAGGCGGGGCATTACGATGTTGAGTTGGATCGTGAAGCGTGGGACAGGTTGATTACATGGATTGATTTGAATGCGCCGTTTCATGGTAATTGGCGTGACATTATCATGGACGATAATTCAGAACAAGTCAAAAAACAATTTGACCGAAGGCATGAAATGCGACGGCGTTACGCTAAAACCGATTCCTTGTTGGACGATAATCCGTATCAAGAATACACACCGGCGGTTTTGACAAATTCCAAACCAACCGCGATTCCAGCGGTAATTCTATCAACAAATACGTTGAAAGTTGCGGCTCCGGTACAAGTTTCGACGCAACAAAAAACTAATTCAGTTGCGCAACAAAAACCAATCAAATTAACACTCGGTGATAATATCGACATAGAGTTGGTTCCGATTCCGCCGCTGAATGAAAACGGAAACGATAATAATAAAACGTTTTACATGGGAATGACGGAAATTACCAACGAACAATTTGCGCAATTTGATTCGGTTCACAGTAGTCATATTGAGTATGGTGATTTTATTCAATTTAGTCCGGGAGAACGTGGTTGGTTGCTTTCACGACCGCAACAACCGGTTGTTCGAGTTTCGTGGAATCGGGCGATGGCATTCTGTGCTTGGCTTTCCAAAAAATGTAACAAATCAATTACGTTACCGACGGAACAACAATGGGAACATGCTTGCCTTGCCGGAACGACAACATCGTTTTGGTATGGAACAATTGAGACGGATTTTTCACCGTTTGCGAATCTTTCTGATATTTCTCATCAAACGATTGATCCGTTTGGTTGGTCAGATCGTCGAACGGCTCTTCCTGCGTGGCGTCCGGCGGATATTCGTTTCAATGATAGTAGTCGTGTTTCTGCGTCGGTTGGGAGTTACCAACCGAATTGTTGGGGATTGTACGATATGCACGGCAATGTTTCCGAATGGACGCGAAGCGGTCAAAATCGAAAAATTGTTTGTGGTGGTTCGTGGTATGATGTTCCCAAACGAAGCCAAGCAAACTTCCGGCAATATTACCGACCGGAACAACAAGTTTTCGATGTCGGTTTTCGTGT
>JAIRTV010000535.1 GCA_031254675.1 Planctomycetaceae bacterium
AATCGTACCGTAAAATGTGTTCTATTTTTTTCGGCGAAAATTGCGGATTCTTTAAGTTTTGCGATTTCCGCGTCGGTTATTTCCGGTTGGTTGTTGGTTTTCGAAGACATTGGAGCAATTATGGTTAAATTGTTTGTCGAGGTTGAGTTCGGGATAAGTCTCTATCGCAATTTTCATGCCGATAACAAATACGTGTTCGTCAAATTTCAAAACAATTAGAAAATATGATACGATTTAATTATTTTGAAGATTCTTCTTTTTTGTCTTTCGTTGATATTGATAACGTTAATGATATTTCTTTTTCTTGTTCTTGACGTAAAAACCGAAGTGTTACGGTTTCTCCGGCGTAACGGGAACGGAGATTCATCATAACCTGTAACGCCGAAGTAACAGAATTTCCATCAATTGCGGTAATTCGGTCGCCGATTTTCATTCCGGCTTGATCGGCTGGCGAATTTGGTTGAACCTCATCAATAACCGCTTCGCCAATAAAAATCCGGTTTTCCTTAAACTGAATTCCCGTAAAACCCAACTTCAAATCGTTTCCGGTTTTGAGTTTGCCCAAAACTGTTTCGCGTTGGATATCTTCAAACGGAATTGCCATTCCGACACCGGCGTCATACAAATCCGCACCCGCTGTCAATTCATCGGACATCATGGAAAGCGGAACCAAAAGTCCCAGTAATTTTCCGCGTTGATCAATTAACAAACCACCGTAATTGTTTGGACTAACCGCTGCATCTGTCTGAATCGCCTTACCCCAGATTCGGTTTTTGCCGCTGAGAATTCCAAGAGCAATATTAGGTTCTTCACGCGAAAGCGCAACTCCAACCGCAATACACAATTCGCCAATAGACATTGAATCTTTTGTTCGGATTTCCGGCGGTGTTTCGAAAATACGGTCAAGAAATGAAGTGTTCGGATTTTCGACTTTTAGCAACGTCAACATGCGATTCGAATCTGTTGCCACTTTTCGGGCAACTTTTTTCGTTCCGTCGGAAAATTGGAGCAAGATGGAAGTTGGTTCATGCAGAAAATGGAACGCACTGGTAAGAACAAAACCTTGCCGATCCAACAGAAAACCACTACCGGCTCCCTCATTGGCAAATTCATCTTCCGTTTTTTCGTAACCGCCAATAGTGTCAATCCGAACCAAAAACGGCGTTACAGAATGAACCGCTTGACGAATCGCCAATGAATCCTCTCGCGAATCTTCTACCGAATTCTCTTCGCTCAAACCAGAAACAGACATTGAAACCAGAAGGTAAACAAAAAGCAATTTGTACATATTTTGTTCCCGAAACCAATGTAAGAGAGCAATACAAAACAATATTGAATCCGTACAACTATTCACCTCAATATTATCCGAACATTATTATCTCAATTGATGTTCATGGTGAAAGTGATTTGCCTAAAATAGGCGTGGTTGGAAATCGGCAGGAACATCCAGTTTGAGAGTATCACCGCTTTGAGTGATTGTGTAAAAACCGGCTTCGATGGCGTTGGCTTTGATTTCTTTGTCGAATATGGCTCCGGCAATCGCACCGATAATTTTTTTGTTTTCTTTTGTATGTTTTTGAATGTGTTCCCGCAAAATTCGCAAGCGGTTGATGTGATGTGGAATGTCTTTTTCTTTTGGCTTGGATTTTACTTCCACCGCAACCATTGTCTCGTCGTTGTCCAATAAAAGATCAATTTCAATAAGCGTTTTGTTGTTATCGTCTTTAATCTCAATATCGGACGATACTTGGTAAAAGTGATACCCAAGTTCATTGAAAACTCGAGCAATTCCCGGCGCAACTAAATGTTCCGCCAATTCCCCAAAACGATTGCTCAGATCACCAAATTGCTTGCCCAAGCGTTTGATTTGTTTATCCGTTTTTTGCATTTGCCGGTCGGTTTCTTGTATTCGCCGGTCGGTTTCTTGCATTCGCCGGTCGGTTTCTGCGAATATTTCACGCACTTCTTTACTGTTTTCTCGAATCAATTGCAAAACTTTTTCGAATGTTAAATCGTTAGAATCGGAAAGATTATCGGTTGTGGTTGACATTGATTTTTTCCTTGAAGTTGAATTTGTAGCCATTCACAATTTTAGTGAGAGACGATATCGAGAACATCATTGAGTTCCGCTCTGCGAAGGCAGCATTGAAATACCTAATCACTATTTTGAGTTGATATTTTACGCTGATTTTTTGTGGTTGTACAGATACGGATTCATTGTTGGGTCGTTGTACATTTTGAATTGGTGATAGACCTTCAGAATTTTGCGACCGGAAAAAAGATCAGCCAGAAGTTCGGTAAGCGATTGAGAAAGATCAGCGTGTTGCTGACAACAACGTTCTAAACGTTGAGAGACGAGTTGCCGATGTTCCGAACCGACATCGTTCCGTTGAAGTTGTTCCTGCAAGTGAAAAAGGCGGAGAGCCATGATGGACAAACGATCAATAGCACTGCCGGGGGTTTCGGTATTGATTGGGGTATTTGGTTTTGGTGTGATGTTGATTTCGGCGAGTTGTTTAATGATTGCGGCATCGATTTGTTCGATACCGTCATTTCGTTTTTGGTTGAGTTGATCGATACGGCGTTTGACTTGAGCGATTTTCGAATCGCTTACATCGGGACTGCGAGCAATATCTTCTTCGTGCCAAAGATCGAAATTGAAACGATGTTGTTCTAGAACAGTATTCAAAAAATCGTTTTCCGGTTTGGGAATCACGAATCGCTGGTCGTGCCAATATTCAACGGCGTTGAATTGTAGGGTTGTCACTTGATTTACGTTAATCATTGGATTTAGTGGGAATTGAATTTTGTTGTGGTTGATGAGTTGAAAGAGTTTTGTAATGATTTTGGAGGTGGTTTGATTTTTTGTGATTGGTTAGGCGACTTTTCGTTTTTTTGTTTGGTGATTTGCGGTGATGTTCTGAATTGGCAAGGAGGAATCTTGAGTGAGAATTTTGGAGAGCATTTCGTCGCAGATAGTGCAAACTGTCTTGGAATCAATTGCGTCGATTAGGGTACGTGGAGCTCGGTGTGGGTGTATTCGTTTGTCGAGGGTTTGTTTTTGGATGGAGCGGTTTTGTGTGCCGTAGGGACCGTTACGTTTGGCGGGCATGGGACCGTAGAGACCGAGACAAGGAGTTCCGACGGCGGCGGCGATATGGAGGGGACCGGTGTCGGAACCGATAAAAATGGTAGCCATACGAGCGAGAGCGGTGAGTTCGCCCAATGTGGTTGGAGGAGCCATGTATGCGGTTCCGTTGGCGGTTTGGATGATTGTTTCCGCCATTTTTTGTTCTTCATTTCCTGCCCAGAGGACAAGAGAGGGGAGGTTCCATTGGTTGAGGAGATATTGGGCGACTTCGGCGTAACGTTCTTCGCGCCAACGTTTTGATTCCCAACCGGCGCCGACATTTAGGATGGCGAAATGACCGTGTAATCCTTTATGGTTGAGGAGTTGGATTGCGGAGCGGTGATCCATTTCGCATTCCGGCAAGTCGAAATCGATACTACTTCCGCAAATGCCGAATGGTTCTAACAGACACATATTGCGGTCGATGACATGTTCGGCATTGGGAACGATCCGGTAATTGTTGAACCATTGACTTCCTTCCCGACCGTCGATTCCGCCGAACCCGATTCGGTGAGTTGCTCCGGAGAGCCATGCGGCGAATGCGCTTTTGAAGAGTCCTTGGGCGTCGATGGTGACATCGGGGGCGAACATTTGCAGACGTTTCCGCAAGAAAGTGACTTCGGATCGGGATTTTAGCCAGTTTTTCTTGACGATGATGAGTCGGTCGAGAGCCCAATGTCCTAATAAAAGTTTGGAGTTTTTTTCCTCGACGAGCCAGGCGATTTCGGCGTGAGGAAAGCGGGTTCGGAGTGTTACCAGAACCGGTAACGTGTGAACAACATCGCCAACCGCACTAAAACGAACAATTAAAATACGTTTGGGGCGTGAGAAAATGTTGTCCGACAAATAAGATTTTTTACGAAAAAGCATAGCAACAACAGTATTTATAGTATTGATGATGGTGATTGATAAGGGTATTGATGGAGTTAGAAATGAATGAAGTTGTTATTGACTTGATTATTTCAGTTATTTTTTTCCTTCTGAGCGATCATAATTTTGTTGTGATTTGAATATTTTTATGTTGCTTTGAAGGTTTCTTGGGTGGTATTTTAGCGAAATTACCGGAAACAATGCAAGAGCAAAAATAATTGAATGCCAAATCAAAAGACCTTTTCTCTAACCTTTCCTCAAGACAGGAAGAGTGGATAGTTAATAGTTATGAGTGAATAGTGAATAGTTCGCAAGCGGAATTATTACCATTTTGGCAATAATTCCGCTTGCGGCATTTTAACTATTCACTATTAACTACTAACTATTAACTACAAGGGGCTGGTCGGCTACCGCCGACGCGACCGCCCATTTTGAAAGAACATGTCTAAATTTATTTGAAAAAATATTTTAGAGTAATCCTCTTTGTACTTCAATAGATTTAGGATATACTCTCTCCTTATGAAAAATATTAAGAATTTTAAATGAACTTTATTAGACATTTCAAATATGAGTACAATATCATCTAACATCAATACAGGGGCGAAATATGAAATTTCGCAACATTCTACTGAAAGTTTCCCAAAAACGGTCAACAATGGAAGTGATACGATTATCACCAATGACACATCGGATATTCTCGATATTTCCGCAGAGGCTCAAAATACCTTGGACAAAACGCAATCGGCTCCCGCTTCGAAAACCATTATTGTTAGCGGAAAGAAATATTATAACTGGACTTTTGCAAAGTTGTGTTTCACACTGTAAATCAAAGGGTTTGAAACATTGAAATCACCCGATTTTGCTGTATTATTGTATCGCATATTGCGTTTATAAAAGTTGTTCTAA